>NZ_JBNMNU010000035.1:0-30399 GCF_051278035.1 Clostridium sp. | reverse complement strand
TTTTTTCCATGTGATTTTCTATAGTTCTGAGTTCCTTAATAGCGATAGCCAAATTGTCAAAAACAGAAACATTTTCTTCATCACTAGTATATAAGACATTGTAACTTTTTGATAAATGCTTTTCTAGTTTTTCTGAATTTGTGATAATTGCACACTTTTCTAGGAGTTCCTTGTCTTCATCAATTTTAAGATTAGCGCTTTTAATCTCTTCTATTTGATATTTTAAAAAATCTATTCTTTTTTCACGATCTCCTTCGTTGCCTAAGAGTTTACTTATTCTATTCTTTATAATAGTCATTCTTATGTATTTTTCATTATACACCATATAAACTTTGTTAATTTCATCGAATCCAAAAGAGTCCAGGTAAGATATATGATTAGCTTTATCTAATAAATTAAAATTATCACGTTGACCATGAATATCTAGTAAAGTCTTACTAATATACTTAACCTTTGAAAGTAAAAATGATTTGCCATTAACTTTAGCAATACTTTTTCCTGATTGAAAAGTCTCCCTACTTATAAATATTGTGTCCTCATAATCAATTTCCATTTCATTAAAAACATTTTCATTGTTTTTATTGTCTATAGAAAATATAGCCTCAACATAAGTTTTATTTTCCCCTGTCCTAATTAAGTTCTTGTTGAATTTTCCACCTAATACATAATTTATAGCATCAATTAAAATTGATTTACCAGCTCCTGTTTCACCAGAAAGCACATTAAATCCCCCTTCAAAATTAATACTAAGTTTTTCAATTAGAGCAAAATTCATAATATTTAATTGTAGGAGCATAATAATCCCTCCTATTCACTTATCATTTTTTTAATTTTTTGAAGTAACAATTCTCTATCTTCCTCTGTTCTAACTAAAATAAAAATAGTATTATCTCCGGCTATAGTTCCTGCAATACCATTAAACTTAAGAGTATCTAACGCCTCGGCTGCAGCTGATGCAGCTCCTGATATAGTTTTTAAAACTACAAATTTGTCTACGTAATCAACACAAATAACTGTTTGAGAAAAAATATTAACTAATTTATTTGATAAGAAAGTATCAGTTGGTGAAATAGTAGCATACTTATGGGTTCCATATGCATTCATAACCTTAATTAATTTAAGTTCCTTTATGTCTCTAGATACTGTTGCCTGAGTAATATCGAATCCATTATTTTTCAATTCTTCTGCTAATTGCTCCTGAGTTTCAATGTCTTTAGCCTGAATAATTTCAATTATTTTTACATGCCGTGAAATCTTCATTTTTCTCTCCTTCGCAATCTATAGCCCTAGAAATTATTTTCTTCCTTAGTATATGGAAATAATCATAATCATTAAATTTAACTAATCTACATTTTTTATTTGAAACACTAACTAATATTTGCTCATAAGCATTTAATTTTATCGCGCGTTGTCCATCTAGCGTCAAAAATATGCTTTCATAGTCACTTTTTATAGTTATAGATATTTTACTTTCACTGCCGAGTATTATAGTCCTCATAGATAACGATAATGGACAAATTGGTGTTACTGCTATAACATCTAGATTAGGGTGAATTATAGGTCCACCTGCGGAAAGTGAATATGCTGTAGAACCTGTTGGGGTTGCTATTATAAGTCCATCACCTTTAAAATTGGTATAAAATTTATCATCTATGTAGATTTCATGTTTAACAACTCTCGCAAGTGTTCCCTTCGATACAACTATATCATTTAAAGCAGTATATACTTCTGTTTCCCCCTTTAATGGAAATGTACAATTAAGCATCATTCTATCTTCCACATAATAATCATCTTCAAAAAGACTTTTCATAGCATTTTCAAATTCATGTAGCTCCACACTTGAAAGGTATCCTAAATTCCCAATATTAACTCCTAAAATTGGTATACTAAAATTGTTTAGATTATGTGATGTCCCTAAAATAGTTCCATCTCCACCTAAAGCAATAATAATATCTAAATCCTTATATTTAATATTTTTAAGGCCAATGGAATCTTTAAATATAAATATACTTGTTTCATCTATGTACTTGCAGATTACATCATTTACATATTTAGTTATTGTTCCATCTATATCTTTAGTAGTATTTATATTAATGCCAATTTTTTTCATATTTCCTCCTTGCCATTCTCTACGTAAGATTTCCCCTACCACCTAATTTAAATCACCGTGAGCTTTACTAACTAATAGCTTTATATCGTCCTCAATATAATTGTAATTGTTTTCTTTAGATTTTGTAAAATAAATTAGGTATTCAATGTTTCCATTTGGTCCTTTTATGGATGAATAATTGACATTAATAACTCTTACATCAACAAATTTCAAATGATTTAAAACTCTAATTATTACCTCCACATGCTCACCTTGCTTTTTAACCACACCTTTTTTATTAACAACCCCTACCCCTACTTCAAATTGTGGCTTTAACAGTGCTACAACACAGCCATCAACTTTTAATAGGTTTAGTATATTCGGAATAATTTTTTGGATGGATATAAAAGACACATCGATGCTTGCAAAGTCACAGAGCTCACCTACATCTCCTAATTCTAAATATCTTATGTTTGTATTTTCCATTGACACTACCCGACTGTCTGCTATCAGTTTATCCGCTAGCTGATTTGTTCCAACATCTATAGAATACACCTTTCGCGCTCCATAAGATAGCATGCAGTCAGTAAATCCACCTGTAGAGGCCCCTATATCAAGGCATGTTTTAGCTTCAAGGTCTATGTTGAAGGATTTTATAGCCTTTTCAAGCTTTAATCCCCCCCTACTTACATAAGGAAAATCTTCTCCTTTGAATTCAATATTACAGGATAACTCTATTTTTTTACCATATTTAGTAGTTCTAATACCATCCACAAATATATTTCCAGAAATTATATTTTCTTTAGCCCTTGTTCTAGAAAATAAAATCCCTTTTTTAACTACAAGCACATCTAATCTTTCTTTGTTTTCCAACATAAAAAACTCCTCAACAATCCACTAAAGTGGCTTTTTTAAACTAACTTTAAAATACTTTCAAAAAGTCCATCCACATCTAGCTTATGTAATTTATAAAGCGTATCCACTGCTCCATGAGTAATAAACTCATCTTTAAATCCTAAATTCATGATTTTTGTTTTCCCCTCCAAGGTACTTACATATTCTAATACTAAAGAACCAAGACCTCCATGTATTAGGTTATCCTCTATAGTTACAATTGAATATTCTTTTTCCACCAGTGCAAATATTAGTTTTTTATCAATTGGTTTAACAAAACAAGCATTAATTACAGTAGCTTCTACTCCAAGTTCACCTAATTTTTCTCTTACTAATATTGCGTTTTGAACCATTTTACCTGTAGCTATAAGTGCTATTTTGCCGCCTTCAAATAGTTTCTCCCACTTTCCTCTCTCAATGTTTTCAATACAAGTCATTTTGACATTTTGATTATCCCCGCCCCTTGGATATCTTATAGCAATGGGATACTCTTGTCTTACTGCAAAGGTTAACATAGACTTTAATTCACTTATACATTTAGGTGCCATAATTGTCATATTAGGAATATGTGATAAATATGATAAATCAAATACACCTTGGTGCGTTTCTCCATCTTTACCAACTATTCCAGCTCTATCTATAGCAAAAATAACAGGTAATTTCTGAAGACATACATCGTGTACAAGTTGGTCATATGCCCTCTGAAGAAAAGTTGAATAAACTGCAAAAACAGGTTTTATACCTTGCGTTGCCATTCCTGCAGCCATAGTAACCGCATGTTGTTCAGCAATTCCTACATCAAAGAATCTATTACTAAATTTTTTCGAAAAGGCTTCCAGACCTGTACCTTCACGCATTGCAGCTGTTATTGCTACTATATTTTTATTATCCGTGGCTAGCTTTACCATCTGCTCACCAAATGCCTTAGAGTAGCTTTCCTTGGAACCTCCAAGTAGCTCGCCAGTTAAGGGATCAAATGGTCCCGGTCCATGA
This sequence comes from Clostridium sp., assembly GCF_051278035.1. Lineage (GTDB taxonomy): Bacteria > Bacillota > Clostridia > Clostridiales > Clostridiaceae > Clostridium_AD. Next base: position 26,423 of record NZ_JBNMNU010000035.1, on the reverse strand, counting down.
AACTTGTGTGGCTCTTTTTCAGCAAATTTATAACCTTTGCCCTTCTTAGTTATAACATGAATAATAACCGGTCCATCTGTTACTCTCGCTAACTTTAAAATCTTACTTACTTCTTTAATATCATGACCGTCAATAGGTCCTAAATACTTTATACCCATATGCTCAAAAAGCATCCCTGGTACAAGAGCCTGCTTAATTCCATCCTTAAATTTTTGAATTGAATTAACCATGCCTTTTCCAAGGGAGGGAATCTTTATTAAAGTTTGGTTTATTTCCTTTTTTATCCTATTGTAGGTTGGATCAATTCTAATTGAATTCAAATATTTAGACAATCCTCCAACATTTTTAGATATAGACATTTGATTATCATTAAGCACTATAATCATTTTAGTTTTCTTAAATCCTATATCATTTAGTGCCTCAAAAGCCATGCCACCAGTAAGAGCACCATCACCTATTACTGAAATAACATCATAGTCTTCTCCTTTTAAGTCTCTAGCTCTTGCCATACCTACCCCTGCTGAAATAGATGTACTACTATGTCCTGCTCCAAATACATCATATTTATTTTCATCTCTTTTAGGAAAACCGCTGAGTCCACCGTAATTTTTAAGTGTATCAAATTTATCTTTTCTTCCTGTAAGAATTTTATGCACATATGATTGATGCCCTACATCCCATATTATCTTATCCGTGTCAAGATCAAAAACATTGTACAAACTTAGCGTTAACTCTACAACTCCTAGGTTAGAAGCTAAATGACCACCAGTTTTAGATACTTTTTCAATTAAGAAGCTTCTAATCTCACCTGCAAATATATTCAGTTGTTGTATGGACATATCTTTCACTGCATTTATATCATTAAAATCATCTATAATTTTACTCATATATATCTATCCTCTTTTATTATTAAATTTATCTTACCCATAATTATGGGCATATTATATCATATAATAATATTTAATTCAAAAACTATTCTCTATTAATGAATAATATAGAACAGCTTATTAAGACGGTTATTATGTAAATACTAATAATTTCTCTTCAATAAAAATTCAGTCATTTCTTCTAAATATATCGTATTCACTTTAAGTTTCTTTAGAATTCCAAAGCACTCCTGTGTTAATTCGTTACATTTTGATTTGCATTTACCTAAACCATACATAGTTATAAAAGTTGTTTTATTATTACACTCATCTGCTTTCACATTTTTGCCTAAAATATCAACATCTCCAATTACATCTAATATATCATCCTTTATTTGAAAAGCTAAACCTAATTTGTCACCATATTCTTTTAAATCCACTAAATCTTTTTCACCAGCATTTCCTAAAACAGCACCACATAATATTCCAGCTTTTATTAATTGACCTGTTTTATTTCTATGCATATATAAGAGTTCTTCCTCCGATATTGCGGTGCCTTCACTCAAAATATCACATATTTGTCCAGCAATCATGCCCTGAGCACCAGAAGCTTTAGCTACAAGGCTACTTGCCACAATTTTATTTAAAGTCCCATCTAAACACTGATTTAGCATTATTATCATAGCCTCATTTAAAAGTCCGTCTCCTGCAAGGATGGCTATTGCCTCACCGTAAATTTTATGATTTGTAGGCTTTCCACGGCGCAAATCATCGTTATCCATAGAAGGCAGGTCATCATGAATAAGAGAGTATGTATGAATCATTTCAAGCGCCCCTGCAAAAGGTAAAATTTCTTTATAATTATTCTTGTACATAGCATATGTAAGGAGCATTAAAATAGGTCTAACTCTTTTCCCACCAACCTTTATACTATAAGTCATTGCCTCAAAATTCCTCTTATCAATTTCTGGCTTACCCTCAAAATAATCACTTATCCACTGTTCTACTTCATATTTGAGCAATATTTTATCCATTTTATCCCTTCTTTTCACTATAGGTTTTTATTTAACTACATCCTCTTTCGCCATAAAATCACTTTCACCTTGGGCCGTCAATATTTTTATCTTACCCTCTGTATCATTTAAAATTTTATATAAATTGTTACAAATTTTTATGCCTTCTTCATAACTTGACATAGTCTCTTCTAATGTAATTTCATTTACCTCCATAAGGTCAACTATTACCTCAAGCCTTTCCATCATGGTTTCATAAGATTCTTTTTTCTTTGCCATTAAAATTCCTCCAAATTATTTATATTAAACGAAGCACTACCATCTTTCAATGAAATTTTTACCTCTTTCATGTTTTTAAGCACACCTATTTCACTGATAATCGCATTTTCATTGTTTTTAAGTACTGCATATCCCTTATTAAGTATATTCAGTGGGTTATGTGCATTTAGAAGAGCATTAAATTTAGAAAGCTTCTGCTTTTCCATTGAGATTTTGGCATTAAGTTTATAATTCAATGTTTCTTTTAGATTATCTATTTGAATATATTGGTTAACTATATAGTTTAGTGGGTTATTTATTTTTAGTGTTTTACTCATTAAATTAACTTTATTATATTCATTTGTAACCTTTTGTTCCATTCGTCTTAAGAGTAAATCTCTAAATCCTTTAACCTCATTATTTAACTCGTTTAAATTCTTCACAGCAATTTCTGCAGCCGCTGATGGAGTTGGTGCTCTATAGTCACTCACAAAATCCGCTATGGTGAAATCCGTTTCATGGCCAACTCCAGTAATTATTGGTATTTTAGAATTATAGATTGCATTCGCTAAAATTTCTTCGTTGAACGCCCATAATTCTTCTATGGAGCCTCCCCCTCTTGCAATAATGATTAATTCAACATTTTTTATTTCATTAAAATATTTTACTCCTCGTATAATATCAGCGCTGGCATTTACTCCCTGAACTAACGCTGGGTATACTAGCATGCTAATTTTCTTATTGCGCCTAGTAGCCACGTTAATTATATCTTTAACTGCAGCTCCTGTCTCTGATGTAATTACCCCTATTCGATTTGGAAACAAAGGTATGTTTTTTTTGTGAACATTATCAAATAACCCCTGCTTTTCTAACTTTTCTTTCAGATTTTGAAAAGCTAGATATAACTGCCCTTCTCCATCTGCTTCCATTGAGTCGCAATAAACCTGATATGCTCCTCCACGTTCATAAACAGATACTTTACCTCTTATAATAACATTCATACCATCCCTTGGTGTGATTTTGAGTTTATATGCTTGCGTTTTAAACATCACACAATTAATCTTTCCAAATTCATCTTTTAGTGAAAAGTATATATGTCCACTAGAATGCAATTTTACGTTAGATAACTCCCCTTTAACATTGGTATTATTTAAAATAAAGTCGCTATCTATTACTTTTTTAATATATCCATTAAGAGCAGTTACAGTTAATACTTTAATAAACATTATCCCTCCACGATTCGCATACATTTCTAATAAGCATTGTGGTAGTCATTACTCCCGTTCCACCGGGTACAGGGGTAACATAGCTTGCAGTATCGATAACCTCATCAAAACATACATCCCCAGTTATTTTATTATTTACCATCGAAGTGCCAACGTCTATAACAACAGCTCCTTCTTTAATAAAGTCATTTGTAACAAAACCTGGTCTACCTATTGCTGCAACTAAAATATCTGCACTTTTACAAATCTCCTTTAAATTTAATGTTTTAGAGTGACATATAGTTACTGTTGCATCCTCATTAAGTAATAATTGTGCTGCTGGTTTCCCTACAATATTGCTTCTACCTATAACAACAGCATGTTTACCTTTAATAATACATCCAGTACTTTTAATCATTTCAATAACACCTAAAGCAGTACAAGGAATAAAACAATTCTCTCCCTTATAAAATCTACCCATATTCTTATCAGTTAATCCATCAACATCCTTTTTATATGAAATTTTCGAAGTAATTTCTTTTTCATTAAACTTTTTTGGTAATGGCAATTGAAGTATTATACCATCCACACTATTATCAATATTTAATTCTTCTATAATATCTATAACCCTTTTTTCATTAGTTTCACTATCTAACTTAATACAAGTATAAGAAATTCCGAGTTTATTACATAGATTGTTCTGACTTTTTACATATGACAGTGACCCACCATCCTCACCAACTAAAATGGTCTTAATTGAAGGCGCCCGACCTCCGCTTTTTGTACCCTCATCTATAATGGACTTAATTTCATTTCTGTATTTTTCAACTATTATCTTTCCATTAACTTTAATGCCCATATTATCAACTCCTTCTTTAAAAATATTAGTTAATATAAAAATTCTAACATAATCTTAAAATTCCTCTTTTATATAATAAAATAGCTAGTCAGTGTTGACTAGTTATTTTTTAGTATCCATTTTATTTTATTTAGTATAGCGCTTCTAAATCATTTTTGCTAATATACCATTTATAAAAGCAGGCGAACTATCTTCACCATATTTCTTGGCAAGTTCTATACCCTCATTAACTGATACTTTACCAGGTATTTCTTCCTCAAATAATATTTCATATGTACTAATTCTTAAAATAGCTAGATTCATTTTTGATAATCTATTAAGTCTCCACTTTATTAAGTGCTTTTCTATATTTTTATCAATTTCAGTTTTATTTTCATTAACACCCGCTAAGGCTTTTGTGATATAAACCATATCAACATCTTTTAAATCAACATCTGTGCTTTCTTTGAAATTTTCAATTATCTCCTCATACTTCTCTTTGTTAATTGACATTTCAAAAAGTAATTTCATTGCTATCTCTCTAGACTTTCTTCTATTCATTAGTGATCCTCCTAATTTTTCGCTCTTCTTAATTATATTATTACCATATCACACTGGTATAAATATCAAATTTAACGTGGAAACACCCTCTGATTACAGAGGGTGTTTATAACTATGCTTCTATTTCCTCTAGATTTTCTGTTTTAGGTAATACAACATTTTGCACATAAACATTTACGGCTGATACTACAAGTCCTGTCATAAGCTCTACAGATTTTTTTACATTTATCTGTACTTTTTCAGTTACTTCTGGTATTTTAACACCATATTCAACGACAATGTGTAAATCAATTACAGCACTATCTTCACCTACATTGACTTTAATACCTTTAGATAGATTTTTCTTGCCACTTAATATTTGAGTTATACCACCAACAAGACTAGCACTCATTCCAACTATCCCCTGTATTTCAGCAACAGCGAGTCCTGCAATGACACTAACAACATCCTCGGATATTTTAACAATACCTATTTCAGTTTCATTTATTATTTTATCTTCCATATTAGTACCCCCTTATTTAGCTTAGGTAAAACATGATAACACTTCTGTTATTATATCAGATAAATATTAGATTTACAAATGCTATTCTTGGATCTTAATTTCAATCTTTTCTAATTTAACCTTACTCATAACAACATCTTGAATCTTACGGAGCTCTTCCTTAGATAGTTCTGTTTTGTCAGTTTTTACTAGTATTTCCACTAAATCAGCATTTATACTGCATAATGATTCTTCATACCCTTCAGCTTTAAGTGCAAGTTCTATGTCTGATTCATTCTGAGAAGCTAAGGATAGACTTAAGTACTCATCTGCCGCCTTTGTTTTTTGTGCTTCTGGAGTATTTTCATCATCTATTAAACCTTTAATTTCTTGAAGAGTTCTGTTAGCTACTGCAACTTTTGATAATTTAGCTTCCTCGAAGAACGTTGAAGAACCCTTTGTTTCTTTTAATGATATTGCAGTCTTCTCATTTGTAAAGTCCTTATCATTTACATATAACGGTCCATTCACCTTTGTTGCAAGATACCCCGCGAACACTATAAGTACTACCAACGTTAAAATTATACCTGATTGTTTTTTATTCATAATATTTTTCCCCCCATCTACCTTTCTAAGAAATTATATGCTAATTATTCATAGGATATACATTAACTTTCTTTTCAGGCAAATTAAATAAGTTAATTACCGCCTGTCTAATCCTAAGTTCCGTAACTTTCTCATTTGAACCTTCCGCCACTACGCAAACACCTGTAATAGTAGGCTTGTAAGTTTTTACAATTAGCGGTAAATTTTCATTCCCATTATTAGACATTACCACTGTTCTTCCACTGTTTTCTTGTGTGATGTTCCTTTTCCCTCCTCCAGTATCATTTTCTACCGTATCACTTTTAGAGTCATTAATATTTATTGCAGGAACAGCTTCTTCGCCACTTTCAAAATAGATCATCAGTTCTACCTTTCCAACCCCCTGGATTCCTTCAAGCGTAGATTTAAGCTTCATTTCTAATTTCGATTCATAATCCGTTAATGGAAGCGAATTGTCTTCGCTGGAAATTTTATCTACTTGTGTTTCATCAATAGCAGTTGTAATTGAACGTTGTGACTTAAAAAAGCTACTGGCTAAAACTATTACAACTGCTACTAAAATTAATAGAACCAAGTTTGCCAGCATTTTATCAGATTTTTTACCACTACTGTTTTTGTTGTCATTTCCACTAATTAATTTTGTTCTAATATACTCAGTAAATTTACTAAGCAAATTGTCACCATTCATAGAAATCCCCTCTTTCTAATTTTTAATATATTTAAGCTTATAATTATTGGTTTATGATTCTAATTTATAAACAGTAATAACATCCTTTGATATTTGAAATTTACTACTTAATCTGCTCTTTATTTTATCCCCTTCCTCCCCTTCTAAAATATTTCTTTTAGATGCATTAACGCTCTTAGTATCTATTTTAATTTCACTAATATTTCTAACTCCGCCCTCTACAATCCCAATTTCTACTTTATTAATATTAAATTGTGAAATTTTATCATCATACATAATTTCTATATCAGCATTGTACTTGTTTTCTGGGAAAGCCTCTTGCAAATCTATAATGCATTCCTTTTCTAAATTATTCTTGAAATTATCTGATGTCTTTATTATGTTAATGTCTTTGTATTTTTTAATGTCTGTAGCAGAAGTACTACTCTCCATATAACTTACTGCCTTATTTGAATATGAATATAAATCAAAGTTTTTATCAAAAATCTTTATTACAGGATTTATTATAACCACAATTAACATGAGTCCTAACACAAATTTAGCATATTTTTTCATATTATTGTCTGGTAAAATCATCTCCACTGCAGTAATAAAAAACACAGCAATAGTTATATTAGTTACCCATACTTTTAGTACTTCTATCAAATTTTCACCACCCCCTTTATAAAAAAGTTAAAGACTACAGTGGAGCGTAAATTTAATTTATCCCATTATACTTCTTCCAGTTGAGGCCACTATAGCAATCATTATAAAAAACATTATACTTACTGATATTACGCAAGACATTAAAAGTAAAATAGAATCTCCTACTGAATTTATACACTCTACAGTACGTTTGTCACTTATTGGTTCTATTAATGCGGCTGCGATTTTATATAAAAAAGCCATAATTAGGAGTTTAATAATAGGAAACAATACTATTATTAAAATAATAACTAGTCCAAGACCACTTATGGCATTCTTTAGAAGAAGTGAGTATCCAGCTACTGTAGAGATAGCATCAGATAGTGCTTTGCCGACTACAGGTATAAAATTATCCACAGCGAATTTCGCTGTTTTTATAGTAACTTGATCTATTGTTGAAGCTGCTATACTCCTTAATGTAATTACGCCAATAAATATCGTAAGCACCATTAACTGTATCCAAATAGCAATTTGCTTTAAGAGTTTTGTCAAATTATTTATTTTATAGTCACCAGATATATTATTTACAAATTGTAGTACAAAACTCATAAATATTATAGGAATAATAATATCCACATAAATTCTAGAGCTAATAGTTGCGAACCCAATTATTACGGGATCAAGTAGTGTTGCCTCAGCAAATCCTCCCACGCTAGCAAGTAGCATCATGAGCACCGGCATAAGGGCTACCATAAAATCTGTCATACTATAAATTGTGACTCTAGTCAGCTCTACTACTACATAAAAGCTTTTAGTTATCAGCACTATCATTACACCGTAACATGCAAAATAAGCGATGCTAGATAAATTTTCATTATTGAAGGCACTTTGAAGATTATGCAGAAGCGCACATACAATAGCAATAATCATAAGGCTTCCAATTAGTTGCATTGATGCAAGAACTTCTTTAAATGCGAATCTTATCACATAATTAGATAAACTTTTGAAGCTAAGACCATTTTCACCTGTTTTCAAAAATCCTTTTACAAAAGTTCCTGGGTCCATATCGTTTAGCATTTCATTTTCAGTTTTTATCTTTGTAATATAATCATATAAATTACTTATTTCACTTTCTTCTATCTGTCCTATTTCTCCCAGTTCACCTATTTCAGTAGCTTGTACACTAATAGGTAAACAAAGTAATAATAACAATATAAACACTAATATTTTTTTCATATTATACCTCTACATTATTTTTAGAATAGATTGCATTACTGCCATTAATATAGGTATTGCCAGAACTAATATAAATATTTTTCCAGCGAACTCCACCTTACCTGCGAGACTATTCTCACCAGCATCCCTACAAATTTCGCTGCAAAACGAAGCTAGATAGGCAATCCCCAGTATTTTAAATACTGTATTTAAATAAACAACATCTATATTTGCTTTATTTGATAATGTTTGCAAAAAACTCATGATTACTGTAAGCTTGTTTACCATAAATAAGAAAATTAGTATTCCTGCTGCAATGCTAACCTGAATAGCTAAATCATCCCTTCTGCCCTTAAATATAAGCACAATAAAGAGTGCCGTAAAAGCAAATGCAACAACTTTAATCATTTCCATAATAACCTCCTTAGCTGCATCAGTTCTTTCAATAAGTGGTAACAATTATTACCCCCTCATGGCCTAAAACTGAAACAGTGTTTTTACAGAAGTAAATAATTTATTTACTAAACTTATCACCATCATAAGAATTATTATTACTCCAGCTAAATTTGCAACTACAGCAATATCATCCTTACCACCACTTTTCAAAATCTTATCAATAATAATAATTAGAATACCAGTTGCCCCTATTTTGAACAGCAAGCTAACATCTAACATTTAAAAACCTCCTCTCTATATTAAAGCTATAACCACCACTGCTCCAAAAGAAAAACCTAAATATCTATACATTTTTATATTTTTGGTCATAAATTCTTCTGATATCATAATTTGTTTTTTTAAATTTTCTATGGTAAGTATAAATATACTATTTTGACCTTCAATATCAGATTCTCCTAAAGTTTTAGATAAGTCTAAAATAACATTTATATCATCAACGTTTAGATATAATTTACTTTTCATAGAGTTTATAGCACTATTCATTGCCTCATAAACATTTTCATATTTATTGTTTACAAGTAATTCGCTAGTCCTATTAAAAAGTTCTTTTATTGGCTCCACACTTTTATGGGCTATACTTTTAAAAGCATCTGGCAAAAGAGCATGTACATAAGTAATTTCATTTTGGAGTTGATGAATTGCTCTATGGATTTCATTTAGCTGATAAACTCTATATTTTAGCTTCTCACTGTATATAAATCCAACCATACTTGAAGCACATATAATTACCGCACATGCAATTATTTTAATCATAGCTTGCCCTCCATAAGTCTTTTCCCAAATTAAAATCATAAATGCTCTCTATTGTTCCAATTCCTTTTTTATTACTAAGTACTATACCCCTAGTAAACACAAAATTTTCTACAATGTCCTTAAAAACCATCCTTTTATACAGATCCTCAATACCAAAGCCATGAATAGTTGTAACTAAACTAATACCCGAATTTAATGCCATTAGAATACTTTCCATATCCTTTTGTGTACCAATTTCATCACAAACTATAACATCAGGAGACATGCTTCTGATTGCCATCATAATCCCCTGGCTCTTTGGGCAATTATCTAGTATATCTGATCTAATCCCCACATCCATTTGGGGCACCCCTTTAAAAGAACCTGCTATTTCCGACCTTTCATCAATTATAGAGACATTTTTACCATTAAATTTTTTATCTTTATTTCCATCTGAAATAATTCTTGAAATATCTCTAAGCAGCGTCGTTTTACCACATTTAGGAGGCGATATAATTATTGTATTGTAAACTAAATTATTGTGAATAATATAAGGCATTACTCTATCAGCACAACCTATAACTTCTTTGCATACTCTTATGTTAATAGATGAAATATCTTTAATAGTTTTTATGCTATTGTTTTCAATAACACAAATCCCACATAATCCAACTCTATGTCCACCTTTTATAGTTATGTAGCCCTGTCTAATTTCGTCTTCAAAGGCATATATTGAGTAATTACTTATTCTCTGCATAATATATTTTATGTCCTCAGTTGTTGAGATATATTCCCAAATTTCTTCTTTACTTCCAATATGAATAAACAAAGGCTTGTTCACTTTTATTCTAAGTTCTTGAAGTTTTTGCAAATTAGTTACTTGTTCTAATTTACTTCTAATGCTTTTGGGTAGTATTTCGAATAACTCTTTTGTATCTAACATTTTTATCACCCTCTCATACATAATTTCTATTTCACTAACCTGTAAAATATGCCATATGAACGCAAAAAAATTTTAACTAAGTTCTATTCATTTTACATAATATATGTCGTAACCTTCAAAAAAAGAACAAAAAAAAAGGACCATATTGGCCCTTTTTAAAAAATAATTTAAACTCTTAACATGTAATCGCCATTTCTGGTATCTATTCTTATAGTTTCACCTTCATTAACGAACATTGGAACTTGAACTATTGCTCCTGTTTCTACTGTAGCTGGTTTTGTTGCACTAGAAGATGTATTACCTCTAACACCTGGTTCAGTGCTAGTTATAACTAGTTCTACAAAGTTTGGAGCTTCTACTGAGAATGCATCATCCTTATAAAACTTTATTACAGCAAACATATTTTCTTTTAAGTATTTTATAGCCCCTTCAACTCTATCATAGTTAAGTGGTATTTGTTCATATGTTTCTTGGTCCATGAAGTAGTATAATCCTTCTGCTGAATATAAATATTGCATTTCTTTTCTTTCTATAACAGCTTCTTGTAATTTTGTAGTTGGGCTAAATGTCTTTTCTGTAACCCCTTGATTAATTACGTTTCTTAATTTAGTTCTAACAAATGCAGCTCCCTTGCCAGGTTTCACATGTAAAAAATCAATAACTGTATATACTTGTCCACCCTCATCAAATGTAGTTCCTTTTCGTATATCACCTGCTGATATCATTAAGTATCCCTCCAAAATTCATTGTTAATTAATTAATCCGTTTATATTATAACCTTAAAAAATATTTTATAACCATATTAAATGTAAATATCACAATGGAACAATGTTATTTTATCAAAACTTAGTAACATTTGCAAATATAATTATATATATTCTTAATAATTTTATATTCCATCACTTATTCTTTATAAAATCTATGCTTATATTGGCAGTTTTAGTTTCTTTATTAATGCTAATTGTGTTTATTCCTACTAAATTTTCACTTTGGACTAAATACTGTAGGGAACTATACAATGATTTTACATCTCCACTATAAATTACCTCAACACTACATCTTTCATGCTCACTCATATTAATAGATTTCACTTTAAAATCACTGCTTCCGCTTATACATTCCAATATTTCACTATATCCAAATTTTTCAACATCCTTAACATTTGTTTTCTGTGTAATTTGCTTTAAGCTTTGATCCACAATTCGGGTAGATTTATTCTTTACAACAAGTAGTTTAAAAGATAAAATCCCCATTAACATAGTTAAAATTAACAATACTTTTATATTCTTTACACTTTTATACATCTTAAACTCCTAATATAACTTTAAAATTTAAATTATCTTCATTTTTATCATTTTTAATGTGAGGGATTAATTTTTTTATTGTATATTCATTTTCAATACATCTTATTACGTCTATATACTCCTCATAACTCTTAACTTCAATATCAATTTCTAAACTACTCTTAGCTATAACGATATTAATATAATTTAGATTGCTTTGTTTTAGAAAATCACTAATTCGTTTATATTTTTCAATTGTAAATGTATCCTGTACAGCCTCTTCCATAATATCATTGCTACTATTATTTTCAACAGGTGATCGCAGCTCCACAACATTGGTTTTTTTAGAAACATTTAATATAATAGCTGATAAAAGAATATTAACTAATAAAACCACCATAATGCAAATCTTTATTTTTTTATCCCTTATTATATTCTTTCTATCCAAATACCAGTTAGGAAAAAATGCTTTTTTTATCATAACTATCTACCCCTTAACTAATATATATTGGAGCAATTGTTCGCGCCTTAAGTCACTTAATATTTGATTAGATAACGCTTTATTTTTAAATTCAGAAATGTCTAAACCTTTAATATTTGCATAGTATATATTTGTACATAACTTTGAATAATCGTTATATTTTTCTAAGAATTCATTCATTACATATGCATATTTGAACAGTACTAGTTCTTTTACTAATATGCTATAATTAGCCACTATTTCACCACTTACACATATTGTAAAATATAAATTGCTATTGTAGTAAAAAACTAATACATAGTTTTTATCGTTTATCCTGCTACTATAATAATCTTTAAAGCAGATCTGAATTATTTTTACTTTTTTCAAATTTATATTGTTATTTATGCTGTTTTTTAAAACATCTAACTTATTTCCCTTTAAACAAAAAACTAATATCTCCATATTAAACTTATCTTGTTTAATTATTTTATATGAAAATGCGATATGATCTATCTCCTTATAGTAATATCTTAGTTCATTTTTAATCATATCAACAATAAAATACTTTCTAACCAGTGGCAATGTTATCTTTTTAATATATACGGTTTCACCTTCTACAAGAATATACAAGTTTTTATTTCTTATATGAGCTTCAAAATCTTTTATACTCTGAAAATCCTTATAATATGTATTTAATGCTGATATTCTCTGTACTTTATTTAATATAACGTTTTTAGAAAATTCTATACCTAGTATTTTTTCATTGGATACTTCAAGAAACATATTTCTTCTCAATTTCATTTTTAAACTCCTTCATTTGGGATTGTATTCAGTTTTTACAAATGTTAACTGAAACCTTTCCCCAGTAGCTATTAATTTATAATAATCATTTCTATTAGTTCTATCATCATAGGTTGTTGTAAACATAAATTCCTTGGCACTATTTAAATAACTAACCTTAGCTGTTTCATAAGTTACAATATTACCTATATAACTGTAAAAAAACTGATCTATTCCTAATGTTTTTATTCCTTCATCATTTTCAACAATGCAAGTGTAGAATAAAGTCATTAAATATTCACTGTATCTTTGATACTCATCTTCTTTTAAAACATATGTTTTATTGCTCATAGAATATTCTACTTCTGCCATTTGAATATCAAATATGTACATCATGATAACTATGCAAATAAGTCCTACTAGAACCGTATATACCATTATAAATCCTTTTTTAGTTTGCATTTTGTATAACCAAACACCTCTCAATACTTTGACCACTCTTCCAAGTCACTTTAATATAAAGAATCTTACCAGATTTTGTAGCTACAAAGTCTTTTACATCATCTATAATTAGGCTTTTATAGGCATTATCCTTAGGTTCTATCACTGTCCCGTAAAGCAGATAAAGATTGCCATCAATACATTTTATATGATTAATAATATTCCCATCGTAATATCTTATCTTGATAATATTTCCCTCAGTTTTAACTTCGAGTGCACCTAAATTTATCTCCTTTTCTATTACAGCAATGGCTTCATTTAAATAATTAAACCCTTTATTGTTTAACACACTGCTTTTATATTTTTTTAAATGTGAGCTCATCATACTATCTACTACTCCTAACATTAAAAACACCAACGCCATAGTAATTATCATTTCTATAAGTGTAAATCCACTTTTCTTCATTTATAGTAGTTTCCTTTATAAAAATTACATTGAAGTGATGGGATATCACTTTGATTATCATCATATAAGGCTAGTCTTAAAGTATATACATTTAATTCATATTTCAAAAAGTCTAACTTTACATAAGGTTTTTCTGTTAACGCGTCTTCTGAAAATACGTTCATTGTTGATTGTTTTATTTTAGGTAAAGTCATATTCCCACTATTTATAAAGACCCTATCATTTCTTTTTAACACTTCTAATTCCTGGAATGTCATGGCGTATATCATATTATTCTTTATTGTTTCCAATATAAATACATTGTTGTTTGTATCTTTTATGGTATTTTTAATCTTAGAAGAAGTTATATCATAGGACATTACAGAGATGAATAATATAGAGAATATACCCAAACTACATATTACTTCCACTAAAGTAAAACCTTTATCACTCCTTAATTTTAACATATGCAGTACCTACTCTCATTGTAATTTCATGTTCTATGGAATTATTATCCTTTAATATTATTGTGAATGCATCATTACTATATCCCTCGCTATTGATTACAATATACGTATTATTTACTCTGCCTGTAAATCTATATAAGGTTATCTTATCTTTAAGGATTAATTTATTTACCACACTAATTCCATTTACTAGCTTTATTTCATTTTTAGCTTTATCAAAAGTTACAATTACACTACAAGAATTTTCTCTACAATACATTTTTGCATTATTTATAAAATTCACTATTGCATTACAATAATAATCTGCATCTACACTATTATTCACTGTTTTATAATACCTTAGAGATACAACGCTTGCTCCAGAAACTATACTCATAATAGCTATTACCATTATTATCTCAATTAATGTAAATCCCTTACGCATAGACCGCCCTTCCTATTGTTTTAAGTAGACTTAAAGGCACTTAGTATTTGCCTACTGAGTCCATAACATTTAACATTGGTATCATAACCGCTAAAATAATTGTTCCAATCATAACTCCTAAAAAAATTATTATAATTGGCTCAAGTAGTGCTGTTGCTTTCTCCACATTCTCCAGCGCATCTTCATAAAAGATATCAGCCGCAGTTATAAACATTTCCTCTAAATTACCGGTCTCTTCACCGATTTTTACCATAGAAACGAAAAACTTTGGAAATAGATTCATTCCATTTAAACAGCTGGATAATTCTACTCCTTTTTTTATATCATTAAAAACCGTTTTAAGCTTTAACTTAAAATATCTATTGGAAATAACATCATTAATAATTTCAAAAGATTTTAATAGTCCAACGCCACTACCTAATAGTATATTAAGTCCTCTTGTGAACCTCGTATAAATAAGCCTTTTATATACAGGTCCAAATACTGGGCATATAAATTTAATTTTATCAAAGCCTATTTGTCCTTTTTTAGTTTTAAAATATTCCATGAACATGAAGACTATTATTAAAATAATCATTAAAATCCATAGAAAATTAGTACGTAAAAAATCACTTATTCCTATAATCATTTTGGTTACTAGTGGAATATCTGCATTAAGGGAATTTAAATTTGTTATAAACACGGGAATAACCTTTATGAACAGAAATAATGATACTACCATTAATGTACAAAATACTGTGCATGGATAAATCATGGAATTAGTAAATTTCTTTAAAAGTTTATACTCTTTTTCATAATACAGTGCTAATTCCTCTAGAATTATATCTAATTTCCCACTCTCCTCACCCAAATAAATCATATTTATCATGAACTCGGGATACACATTTATAGATTTTTTCATACTTATATAGAGTGAATCTCCCTTTTGTACATTTTCTTTAATGCTTATAAGACTATTTTTCATTGATTTATGCTCCATTTGCAGGTAAAGTAAATGAAGAATATCGCATATAGGTATGCCTGATTTGATACATAATGAAAACTGCTTGCAAAATATTGAAACAGTTTTTAAATTAGGTTTAGTGGATATGTCCGTTATTTTTTTTATTCTCCTACACTTTGTTAAAAATATATCTTTCTCTCGTAAACGTAATGCAAGTTCATAATCACTATCGCTTTCAGCAATTCCCTTTATTACTTTCCCGCTTGTTGTTTTAGCTATGTATTTATATCTCATGTTATATTTCACCCGACGCCTCACTTAAAGTTATAGCTATAAGTAGCATTTATAAATTCTTCTATTGAAGTTACACCATTTCGTACTAAAGCTTTACAACTCTCCCTACATGAACCCGAACTATTTTCTTTACAATATGACCAAAGCTCATCACTTATACCACTTTTAGCTATAATGGATTTATGATTACTGTCCAATTTTAATAATTCATATACCACAGTCCTCCCTTTGTATCCATTTCCATTACATTTACTACATCCTAAAGCGCTATATATTTTATCTCCCTTTTTAACATCAAAGTTATGTGAATCTTCATGACTAGTTTCACATTCAACTTTACAATAGTTGCATAATTTCCTCACTAACCGCTGAGCCAATACTACAACCAATGAATCTGCCACTAAATATGATGGAATACCCATATCTATAAGCCTTGAAATTGAACTTACAGAATCATTAGTATGAAGCGTTGACAGGACTAAATGTCCAGTTATCGATGCCCTCACAGCAATTTGCGCTGTTTCTTCATCACGTATTTCTCCAAGCATTATTATATCGGGATCCTGCCTTAATATACTTCTAAGACCTGTCGAAAAAGTAAGACCCGCTTTATTATTTACATTTACTTGATTAATTCTAGGCATATTATATTCTATTGGATCTTCTATAGTAATAATGTTTTTACTTTTACTATTAATTTCATTTAGTAGCGCATATAATGTTGTTGATTTTCCACTTCCAGTAGGCCCTGTCACGAGTATCATTCCATAAGAAAGTTTTAATATGTCCTTTAAAAGAATAACCACATCTGGACTAAATCCTAATGAATCCAAATTAATGAATCTTTCTGATTTGTATAATACTCTTATAACTAATTTCTCACCATACATTGTTGGAAGCGAAGATACCCTAAAATCATAGTCTACTCCATCTATATTTTCAGTTATCTTACCATCTTGAGGAATTAATTTAGTAGCTATATCCATGTTCGCGATTATTTTAATTCTCGTTGATAATGATTTATATACATTACTAGGAATTTGATTTATTTCTTTTAAGATTCCATCTACTCTCATTCTAAGAATAGCAAAATACTTAAAAGGTTCTAGATGTATATCACTAGCTTCTGCGTTAACTGCCTGCTTTAATAATGAATCCGTTATCCTTATAACCGGCGCATTTTCATTTGAGTACTCTGAATGCATCTCTATATTTTTTTCTTTACCTTGTAACATATATTCTTTTTTCAATTCTTCAACTGCCGCATCCACAATTTGTTTTCCATAACAGTTTTCTATAGCCTGGGAAATATGACTCGCTATAGAAAAGAAAACCCTGATTTTTTTATTTGTTATAAATTTGAGTTCATCAATAACTTTTATTTCGAAAGGGTTAGTAAAAGCCACGTGAACTTCATTATTTTTTTCATAAAAAGGTATTAAACTATATCTTGTAGCTACCTCTTTTGAAATGGAATTAAATGATTTGTTTTTTTCATTCTCAGATTCTAAATCAATAAATGGTATGTTAAAATTATTCTCCATTATTGAAATAAGCCCATTTAGATCTACTTTTATTTGACTGAGAATTATTTGTTCCTCACTACAATTTTTTTGATGTGAAAGTTCCACCACTTCTTTACTCTGTTCTGACGTAATTAAATTTTTATCACACAATAATTGAAGTAAATTTTTTTTCATAATATCTTACCTTTTCTGATTATAATTTATTATTTATTCTTTTGTAATAGTTGCCCTCTTTCTATTTTATATTCACTTTCAAAGTATTTTTCTATAGCGATGCGCTAGTTTATTCACAACATATATAAAAAAGAACTAATCACTATTTTAATTATTTGCATATTATATATTGTACCGACCAATTAATGGAGGTTTAATTTGAAACACATTGAAAATAAAAGTAATATGTCACAAAGCCCATCAATGAGTAATTGCACACCACAAGAAACAGTAATTAAGAATGTTAGATTGGCTGCGGCTTATGTCCCGTACCAGATACTCTGTACTCTTTTTTCTCCACTAGAATCTCTCAAACACGGAACCGCTTTCCCTGAACTCTTCAGTCCCTACAAAGGTGAGGACAAAAATTATAATCCATGTTCCTTGGAAGCAAGTAAAAAGGAGAGATTCTAATGAAGAATGATATGACTAGAATGGAACTTTTAAAGCAAATTACTGCAACCCGGTTTATTAAGGTAGACTTAGCCCTTTTTCTTAACACCCATCCAATGGACCGTGAAGCTATTGCAAAATATAATTATTATGTTATGGAAGGCAGAGCACTAAAAGAAAGCTATGAGATGAATTACGGAATGCTAACACAAAATGAGTGTTTAAGCCCTTATCCATGGCAATGGATATCTGAACCATGGCCTTGGGAATACGATGCAAATATAAAACTTGAAAAGGGTGAGGTGTAATTTATGTGGACATACGATAAGTTTTTAGAATATCCTGTTAAAATCAAAAAAGCTAACCCAGAAATGGCCAAAATTATTATTACTCAATATGGTGGTCCGGATGGTGAGCTAGGTGCATCTTTAAGATACTTAAGTCAGCGATTTTCAATGATTACTCCTCAAGCTATGGCAACATGTAATGATATAGGCACGGAAGAACTAGCTCATTTGGAAATGGTTGGTAGCATGGTTCGTCAATTGATGAAATGCGCAACTCTAGAAGAAATTCAAAAGGGCGGAATGAGTGGATATTATGCAGATCATGGCAGAGGAATATATCCCGTAAGTGCCTCTGGTGTACCATTTACAGCTGCAGGTTTTCAATCAAAAGGAGATCCAATTGTAGATCTTACTGAAAACTTAGCTGCAGAACAGAAGGCGAGAGCTACCTATGAATATCTAATTAATATGGCTGATGATCCAGATGTAATAGAGCCTTTAAAGTTTTTACGAGAGAGAGAAGTTGTTCATTATCAAAGATTTGGTGAAGCGCTTAGAATCGTTCAAGATTATTTACAAGAACCACACTTATTTATAATGAAATAATTTAAAATTATCAAAAAAAGCAACTGCCTATTAATAAATAGACAGTTGCTTTTAAATTAGTTACGACTTTTCAATAATTTTCTTTAATGTTATACTAATAATATATTTATAATATTTAAACAAGTGAAAGGATGATACATATGGCATTAGATGGCATTTATTTATCTAGCCTCATTGAGGAAATAAGAGATGTAATCATAGATTGTAGAGTTGATAAAGTAACACAACCAGAAAAAGATGAAATTATATTAAGCTTTAAAAAGAATAGAAAAATCCATAAATTATTAATAAGTTCAAGTTCAAATTATCCTAGAATTCATTTCACAGACTTTAATAAGCAAAACCCTATAAAAGCACCAATATTTTGCATGGTATTAAGAAAATATTTAAATACAGCTACTGTATTAGATGTAAGACAAACGAATTCAGATAGGCTACTTACCATTGACTTTAAAAGTAGTGATGAATTAGGTTTTGATAGTCTATACTCACTAATAATTGAAATAATGGGTAGACATAGTAATATAAGCTTAGTTCGTACTAGAGACAATTTGGTTATGGATAGCATTAAGCATGTTTCAGCAGACGTCAACAGTTTTCGTGTTTTATTTACTGGTGTGGAATATATGTACCCTCCTGTTTCTACAAAACTGGATGCTTTTAATACCAGTTATGATGAGTTCTATGAGTATATAACCACTAAAGATATAAAGTTCACTGAAAAGTTTTTTACAGGTACATTCACAGGTGTAAGTTCTGGTCTATCTAAAGAACTTGTGTATAGGTATTCTATGCATAATACTGCTTTTGATTTGCAGCACGCTAAAAGCATATATGATTTTACCACAACCTTATTTAAAAATATGCATGAAAACATTTTTCTAGCTTCCTATGCTATGAATGGTAAATTAAAAGATTTCCATTCGCTTAAACTTACAGCCTTAAGTGATTACAGTTATGAAAAATATGATTCACCTTCTAGACTCATAGAGGATTTTTATTTTCAAAAGGATAAACATGATAGGTTAAATGCTAAAAGCGCAAATCTCCAGAAAATAGTTAATACCAACATCAGTCGTTGCGACAAAAAAAACAAAATATTACTTGAAACCTTAAAGGAATGTGAAACTAAAGGTTCTTATAAGTTACAGGGTGAACTTTTAACTGCCAATATATACTCACTAAAAAAAGGTGACAAATTTGCTGATCTTGTAAATTATTATAGTGAAAATGGAGAATCTATTAAAATCAATCTTGATGAAAATAAAACTCCCTCTCAAAATGTTCAATACTATTATAAAAAGTATAATAAATTTAAGAAATCAGAGGAAATGGCTTTAATTCAAATGGATCTTACTGAGAACGAATTAAAATATCTTCACTCTGTACTCACCAACATAATTAATGTAGATAGCTATAATGAAATTGAGGATATAAAAAATGAATTAATAGAAACCGACTATATTACATTTAAAAAGCACAATAAGGCTAAAAAAGTAAAACCAACAAAACCCATGCACTTTATTTCAAGTGATGGCATTGATATTTATGTAGGTAGAAATAACATTCAAAATGACTACTTAACTTTAAAATTTGCCAATAAACATGATACATGGCTTCACACAAAAGATATACCTGGTTCCCATGTTATCATTAAAAATATCGGTAATATACCTGACTCCACCCTACTTGAGGCTGGAAACTTGTCAGCTTTTTATAGTAAATCTAAAAATTCATCTAATGTACCTGTAGATTACACCGAAGTTAAAAATGTAAAGAAACCCTCAGGAGCAAAACCTGGAATGGTTATTTACTCTACAAATAAAACAATATATGTAACTCCAAGTGAAAGTTCCTTAGAAAAAGTTGAATAAAAAATAGGAACGCAATCTATGGAATTTCTCCTGCATAACCTAACATAAGATCAGAAACATTGAAATTCTATTAAGGAATTTCAATGTTTCTGATTTCCTTATTTTAAGTCACCCCCGAAGAAATTCCATACTAACAATGTAAAGAACTTTTATCTTATACCCCCACTTATAGAATCAAATAGCATGTATTTTAACAGTTTATTGAACTTTTATAAAAACCCATATCAGATTTGATATGGGTTTTGTTGTGACGACATATAAGAAAATTACGTACTATAATTTTCTTCTCATTGTTTTAATATAATAATGCTAAAAGTATCTTAATTCTTGTTTCTTATTAATTGCCTTATACAAATATACGAACTATAAATAGCGATAATTAAAAGTATTATTCTATTAACATAATATTTTATTAATCCTTTTTTATTTTGTTTTGAATTAATTAATTAATTCAATTTTATCATCTTGAAATTTAAATACATTTTCACTAATCAAATCAATTATCGCATCTTGATCTCCATTGTAAGTTAGTCTATTTTCATAGGTCGCAAAATCTTCATTATAATATTTATTAAAAATTGCATCCTTTTCAAAAACTGCGTATCCAATAGGTTTATCTTTAATAGATGTTTCAAATAATACTACTAGTCCAAAATCAGTTTTAAGTTTATCAAGAACAACTATATTTGCGTTATTTTCTTTTGATGTTTTACTTATTCTGTGAACAATATAATTTTCGATTTTATTACCATTGATATTGTATAATAAGGTATATTGAAAGATTATTAATAATAAAACAACAGCAATAAAAATACTATAATTTCCAAACTTTTTGTTCATGATATTTTACCTCCTCGATAAAAGTTCGTCCTCTATGCCTTCTCACTTAATTGAAATCCCATCTTCGTATACGTCGTTTTTTTTACTATGTCGTCACTTAAGAATATCGAGTCATAGCTTTACTGAATTATATTAAGCGTAAATATTAACTTTTCTTGATGATTTTAATAACCGTTTGGGCACTTATAACAGAAAGAGGAATATTAACAAAAATAAACATAAACATACTGATAACATCAGTTACAGCATTAAAAGGTACCCAACTATTCCAAATTCGTAACAATACATTATAGTAGAAAATAAAGAAAATAACTGATAACAACCCAAATGTAAAATTTTTCATAATGAACCCCATCTAAATGATAAATTTGTTTATTCTTTATGGTAAAACGGCTTAATTCATACTAAATTGTAAATATAAAACAAACTTCATTTACTAAAAAAACGTTGTAATTACAGAAACAAAGATTACGAATATTCCACTTAGAATTAACAAAATTGATTCTCGTTTTTTGTTATTAATATATGAGCAATACCCATCTGATATATTCACGATACCTAATAATAGTAATACAATTGATATTATAATTTTTCTATTAATGATATTAAATAAACCTAAAAGCGATAATATTATAACTATTACTGAAATTAATGTTTTTAAAACTTTTATTTTTTTCAAGTTGCTACCTCCCAATAAAAATAATCTTCTCAATTTACTACAAATGTTTAGGTATAATGTATTTTAGATTAATGAGCAATAAATTACGCCTACAAAACACCATATAGATAGATTGTACCATTTAATAACATTCAATTCTGTATTTTATAACCATATTCAGCATGAATTTCAGCATTTTTGAATAAATATTGGTGATTTATTTATTCAAAAATATATAATTAGTTTTCTAATTCATTTATCGAAATATAAGCAAAAAATAAGACAATGGACATATGTATAATATATCCATTGTCTTACCTTCATTTAGAAACTCTCATAACCTTCCAACAGTGGGATAGCGAATCCCTTGTCCTTCTACTGTGACACGCATGATATTATGAGCTTTCTCCAAAGTGACTTGCAATATGAAGCGAAAAAACATTGAAATTTCATTTAGAAATTCTTCTTTTGCTAATATAAAATTCTCGTGAACCTGACAGGAAGTCATGTTAGTGAACCCGAGACAGGACGTCGAGTGTGAGCGTCAGATAATTTTATATTTGCAAAAGATTAGAATTCGTTAATCCGATTTCACGTTTCGAGCTCTTATTTCAATGCACGTAGGAGAAAGCTCATAGGTCTCGCACCCTTATTCTTCTTTCTTTTTCCTAGGTACTTCTTTTATATATTGGTAATAATAACATAGAAGTCTTCCATTATATAATTTCCTGTTTTTATCAGCTTTGTTACCAAAGTCACTCTGAAAGTCCTTATTAGCTGTTATTATAAAGCAGGACCATTCATTTAAACTCCTATACATTTCTCCAAAGTCTTTATGAAGTTTTTTTAACTCTTGAATCTCACCCATTCTCTCTCCATAAGGTGGATTTGTTATTATAACT
Organism: Clostridium sp.; assembly: GCF_051278035.1. Classification (GTDB taxonomy): domain Bacteria; phylum Bacillota; class Clostridia; order Clostridiales; family Clostridiaceae; genus Clostridium_AD. The sequence goes on along the minus strand of NZ_JBNMNU010000035.1, from coordinate 3,098 downwards.
CCATATTTCTGCCTAGAAGTAAAACTTTGCATAGGTATTTTCTGAAATTTTATACAGTCCTTAACTCCTGCTTTTTCAGCATTCTGTATAGCTGTTCGAAGCAGACTTCCGTCAATATCTGAAGCTAGTATTTCAACTTCATTACTATTTACAGTTTGTCTTGCCCCGTCTCGAACTTGCTCCCATATGTCACTTTCCATATTAGGCCAAGTTTCGGATACAAAGTTTCTATTTATACCTGGAGCAATATTTTTACCTATAAGGGCCGCTTCTATTGCAATGGTTCCTGAACCACAAAGGGGATCAGCTAAAACTCTTGTAGTATCCCATTTACTTATTAACACAAGGGCTGCAGCTAGGGTTTCCTTAAGTGGCGCATCACCTGCATATTCTCTATATCCCCTCTTATGTAATCCCACACCTGAAGTATCTATTGATAGTGTTACTGTATCTCTTAAAATTGCAACTTCTATTTTATACACCGGGCCTTCTTCTGAAAACCATTCTGAATCATATTTTTTCTTCATAGCCTCTACTACTGCTTTTTTTACTATTCCTTGACAATCTGGAACACTGTGAAGTTGTGATTTTACAGATTTACCTACTATGTGCATCTTACCGTCCTCAGGTATTAAATTACCCCAATCTACTGCAAGGGTTCCTTGAAACAGTTCTTCAAAAGATAAAGCCTTAAATTCTGCCATCTTTATGAAAAGTCTTTCTGCAGTTCTTAGCCAGATGTTACATATAGCAACATCCATTTCATCACCTTTAAATGTTACTCTTCCGTTTTCCACAATTAAATCTTCGTAGCCTAGCTGCTTTAGTTCCTTAGCTGTAACTGCTTCTAAACCAAAAGACGTAGTGGCAATTAAATTATACATCATATATTATCTCTCCCATTTCTTCGTTTCATTATTGATTGTATCACTTATATTATGATATCTCTATTTGTCGTTGTTGTCTAGGAATTTCACATTAACCGTCTAATAAAAATAAAAGCGCCAGATCAATCTCTGACACTTCATTTATAATTTCTTCTGCATTTACCCCTTATTAATTATCTTCTGACACACTCTTTTCAGGTAGTATTAGGTTCAGTACTATTCCCACTAAAGTTGCGAGAGCAACCCCCGCAATCTCAACTTCTGATCCTGCGAAGGGGAACTTAATACCACCTCCACCAATACCTAAAACAATTATCACTGAAGCAATTATAAGATTTCTCTTTTTACTAAAATCAATTTTATCTTCAACGAAAATTCTAAAACCAGAGGATGCAATTATTCCAAATAACATTACACTAACTCCCCCAATTACAGGAAGTGGAATATTCCCTATTACTGCAGATACTGGTCCTATAAAGGATAATATAATTGCAATAATAGCAGCCCCTCCAATTACCCAAACACTGTATACCTTTGTAATTGCCATAACTCCTATATTTTCTCCATAAGTAGTATTAGGCGGTCCTCCTACAAACCCAGCAAACATTGTAGCAACTCCGTCTCCAAGTATTGATCTATGTAGTCCCGGATCTTTTGTAAAGTCACGCCCGCAAACATTACTCGTAACATACACATGACCAATGTGTTCAGCAAGGGTTACGAAAGCTATTGGAGCCATAAGCATAATAGCATTTATATTAAAGGTTGGAAAATCGAAACTTGGTAATGTAATAAAACTTGCGTTACCTATTTCCTGTAGTGCTTCCTTTGGAATTATTCCCAGGATTAAACAAAGTATATATCCAATTACCATAGCAATGAGTATGGGTACTACACCTAAAAACCCTTTAAAATACATTGACCCCATTATAGCAATTCCAAGTGTTGTCATGGATACAAATATCCAATTAAATTTCGACACACCCACAAGAGTCGCATCTGTAAATGTTGGGTTTAATCCTGCCCATTCTATAGCAACGCCAGCTAAACTTAGTCCTATTACAATTACAACAGAACCTACAACAACTGGAGGTAACATTTTATCTAACCATTTCGTTCCTGCAAGTTTAATAATTAAAGCTACAATTACATATACAAGCCCTGCAGCAATGATTCCTGACAGCATAGAACTTTGCCCATATAACTTTGTGGCTACACCCATAGGTCCAATGAACGCAAATGATGAGCCTACATATGCAGGAAGTTTAGCTTTTGTACATAAAATATATAACAGTGTTCCCACGCCACTACAAAACATTGCTATTGATGGACTAAGACCTGTGATCATTGGTACAAGGATAGTTGCACCCACCATAGCAAATAAGTGTTGAAGACTTAATGGAATAGTCTTTAGGATTGATAATCTTTCATCTACATCTATATAATTTTTCATTTAGTTCCTCCTTTTAGTCTCGCTGGACTATTTTAAAAGATCATTTATCTTCTTCGAAGCTATTTATCTTGTTACAAACTATAGTTCGTATATACACACTGAATCTTTACCATCTATTTCTAAAAGTTCAACAGATATCATTTCTTTTCCTGAGGTTGGTATGTTTTTACCTACATAATCTGCTCTTATAGGAAGTTCTCTGTGTCCCCTATCTACTAAAACCGCAAGTTGTATCATCTGAGGTCTGCCCTTAGCTATTATGGCATCAATGGCTGCCCTTGCTGTTCTTCCAGTATATAACACATCGTCTACTAAAATTATTTTTTTTCCCATCACATCTATGCCTAACTCCGAATTATTTAAAACAGGTTGCTGATTTAGTGATGTAAGGTCATCTCTATATAACGTAATATCAACAGACCCTACTGGAAGTTTAATCCCTTCAAACTGTTCTATTAAAATAGATATTCTCTGTGCTATTGGTACCCCTCGTCTTCTTATTCCTACAAGGATTATGTTTTCTACACCTTTATTCTTCTCAATAATTTCATGTGCTACTCTTGTAAGCGTTCTTACTATTGCTTTTTCATCTAAAAGCACTGATTTTAATTCCATAATTCCACCCCCTATTTAATAGTATTTTTTATTTAAATATAAAATCGAATAGAAGCTAACAATTAAAATGTTTCGCCCCTTTCACAACACCCTACGTACCGTTCGGTATAAGGCGTTTCATTAGTTTACGAGTTTAACGTGGT
>NZ_JBNMNU010000034.1:0-30459 GCF_051278035.1 Clostridium sp. | reverse complement strand
AGATAATTTAAATTCAAGATAGGAGCTTTTTTATGAATGATAAATATATAATATATTTTATAAGCAAAACTAAGAAAAAAATGACTAAATTTATTGAAAAAGCATTAAAAGAAAAAGGTTTAGAAGATTTAGCACCATCATATGGCAATATCCTTACAGTATTATATAATAATAATGGAAGACTAAGTATGAATCAAATAGGAAAAACAGTAGGAAAAGATAAGTCTACGATTACAGCATTAGTTAATAAGTTATCAAATTTAGGATATGTAAAAAAGGAAAAGTGTATGGAGGATAGAAGAGTAACATACATAATTTTAACTGAAAAAGGTAAAGCAATAGAAGGGAAAGTAAATGAGATTTCTGGAAAAGTGAATTTAATAGCATATAAAAATTTTTCGAAAGAAGAAAAAGACATATTCCTTAAGCTATTGAAGAAGATGAATAATAACTTTGATGTAGAATAAAATATATCTATTTAGAAGTAGTGTTAGTAATTAGGGAGATGATTGTATGGAATTTGAAGAGATTATGTTGTATTTAGAGGAACATGGCAGCGAACAAAACCGTCGTATTTATAGAAATCATGGTATTCCAGATCCTAAATATGGAGTTAAAGTTTCAGATCTTAAAAAACTTCAAAAGATCTAAACTAGGAGACAAAATAGGTAAGGTCACTGTGGATATGGGTAACACTGCTTGTAAAGTACCCATGATTAGACCTTACATTGAAAAGATGGAAGCTCGTGGCGTTAAGAAAAAGAAACAAGCGCGTTGTTAAATAATTATAAAGGCAAAAATATATTGTAACCATCCAATTTAATTTAGATGGTTATTTTTTATATACAATTTTAGATTGATATTTTGATGAATAGACATATTTATACTATAATATATATATTGGTAAATCTAACTTTAGGCAATTAAATATAGAAGAACAATGGTATTTATAACAAAATTAAGGATCAAACTAAAATGGAAAATTTGGAAGATGAGAATAAAGAGAGGAGTAGTGTGAGCAATGAAAAACAATTCGATTAATAATAAAAACTTTTACAATAATTCGCAGTTAGTTTCAGAGGAATTTATAGAGTTTGATGAAAAGATGCAAGAAGGATAACAATTTTTAATGGATGATCAAAAGGATAAAGCCGTTAGAAGTTGGGTAGATGTTTGGAATAAATTAATGGATTACATGAAAAAAGATAATTTAAAGACATTTGATAGCTTTGACAATATTTATGACGGAACTCAATTTGTAGTAAATTGGTTAAATGATTTTGATGATTGCCTATGGAACATAGTTGCAAACTCTGATAATGGCGAGATATTAGAGGCTTATGGGAATTTGCGTATCAGCATGAATGAACAAATTATAAGTTTTACAGATGCCAGTGAAGAGTTGACTCTGGAAAATGCAAAACGAGCTATAGCAGAAATCCACTTTTATTTAGGCGATATAAAAAAAGGTGAGGAGTTATTTGAAAAATATTTATCGGAAAATCCAAGATGGGGATGGGGTTGGATAGGATTGTCTGATCAATATTGGCTTAGAAGAGCGATAAAACCTGATTTTTCTAAAGCTGAGGAAGTGCTCTTAAACGCTCTTAATGTATCTAATTTAGATAATAGAGATGCTGCAGAAGATAGACTTTTAAATTTGTACAGTGATTCAGATCAAAATGAAAAACTAAATAACTTCGAGAAGGAAATAAACCAAAATATAAGGACAAAAAATAGTTCTACAACACAGGTGATAGTCAAAGGTGATAAAAATTATGATATCCTTAATAATAAAATGGGAAGAAACGAGCCATGTTATTGCGGTAGTGGCAAAAAATATAAAAAATGTTGTGGGAAGTAAAAAAAGGTTAGAATCCTACAAATATTATATATAAAGGAATGAAAATGACAATGATAAAGAATAGCTTTGGAACCGCGTTCAGTTCTTTATAAAAATAGGGTGGCAGCTATTGATGATGGATGTCTAGATGGAATTTGCACTGAAGGTAGAGATGAAGACGATTAATGACGCAGCGTTTCATTATAAAGGAAATAGAAAAATAACAACTGTAGTAGTATATTCTTCAGATATCGAAAGTGTAGAAAGCTATTTTGATAGTTTTTTTTATTGATTCGTAAAAGTGACAATATTACTCATGCACATAAAAGGAGTTTAATTGCCTGTGGAATATACATATCAGGTGCCAGTATGTTAATGGATGATATGGACCTTTCCACAGCGGTTGAAATGGGAATTTATAATGCAATTGAATACTACAAAGACATGATGAGTTTAATGATGAACTATGTCATTATGATAGGATAAGTGGTAAGTTGTTTTCACAAACAAATGTTAATAGTATTAAAAGTAGCGGGTATGTAGTGGATACACTTGAAGCAGCTATTTGGTGCTTGCTAAACACAAAAAAACTATAAGGACTGTGTTCTTTTAGCTGTGAATCTTGGTGAGGATACTGATACTGTCGCTGCAGTTGCAGGAGGGCTTGCGGGGATATATTACGGTTATGATAGTATTCCTAAAGAATGGCTTTCTGTTATAGCAAAGCATGAATATATTGAAAATCTTTGTAATGAGCTAAGTGAAGCTGTGGGAAAATCAGAAATACAAAGGCTTAGGCAGTTATTATTATAGTTGAGAAAAAATAAATGGGAGGGCTATGATGAATAATATAGATTATAAGAAATTGAAAAAGGATCAACTTCGAAAGGTAATAAAAAAAATCAACCTCAAGGTTGATTTTTTTTATATTAATTTGCTATATTTTTAATAACCCTAATCTCTATATCTTGCTTTTCTACCTTGGTGGAGATATCTTCTAGCTTTTTCTCAATATTCGTTAATTTCTCATAAGTTTGTGAATACCCATCAAATAGAACTTTAGTTTTATTTTCTAATTTATCTTCAATACGAACAATATCACTCTTGTCAGTTTTTTTATCAAGCTTTATATTTATTTCATCAAACTTTAAATTCATTTCCGTATACATTTTGCTCATTAAATCAAATGTTTTATCTTCTATTAAATTCACCACCTTAAAAATTAAAGTCTAATATAGTATCTCTAAATTTATTTTATCACTCCTTAAAGTATATCAGATTTTATACTGAAATAATATATACTTTAATATTATTATTACCAATATGGGAACATATATTCGTATAAAATACAATCATCTTGTTATTACCAGATATTATAATATAATTTAATTTGATATCTTTTTTTTATTAATTCGAAAAGTGACAATATTCGCCTAAATTAGCAGTCAAAATGTGCTAGAGTGGAATTAATGTGATTTGTAGAAATAAAATATAAAATATAGACTGTAAAACCCAAGTGGGCGACACTGGATATGAGGAGTGTAAGAGAATGGGAAATAATATATTAAATGGAGTAATGGGCTCCTGAGTTGAGGATGCTTTAGGTGTGCAAGTTGAATTTGTAAGCAGAGAAACACTAAGAGAAAACCCAGTAAATTGTATGCGATCTTATGGCACCTACAATCAGAAAGCGGGGACATGGTCCGATGATACAAGTATGATATTATGTCTTATAGAGAGTCTTTCTAAGGGGCTTGATTATAAGGACATAATGACAAAATTCACGAAGTGGATTAGTAATGGAGAATACACACCCTATGGAGAAGTTTTTGATGTAGGAAATGCAACAAGAAAAGCATTGGGTCGGTATGAAAAAGGATCAAACCCTTTAGATTGTGGTGGCCTGTCTGAAGGTGATAACGGCAATGGGTCTCTTATGAGAATTCTGCCAATTTTATTTTATATTAGGTCTACTTATGGAGAAGAGTTCACTGAAAATGATGATGCCATGAATATAATTCATGAAGTTTCAGCACTTACTCATGCACATAAACGAAGCTTAATTGCTTGTGGAATATACACATCTGTTGAAACGGGGATTTATAATGGAATTAAATACTACAAAAAACATGATGAGTTTAATGATGAACTATATCATTGTGATAGGATAAGTGATAGGTTGTTTTCACAAACACATGTTAATAATATTAAAAGTAGCGGATATGTAGTTGATACACTTGAAGCGTCTATTTGGTGCTTGCTAAACACAAAAAACTATAAGGACTGTGTTCTTTTAGCTGTGAATCTTGGTGAAGGTACAGATACTGTTGCTGCAGTTGCAGGTGGGCTTGCGGGGATATATTATGGTTATGATAGTATTCCTAAAGAATGGCTTTCTGTTATAGCAAAGCGTGAATATATAGAAAGTCTTTGTAATGAGTTAAATATAACTCCTTGAATTAACAAAAGCTATTCTTACTGGTTATGTTCGGCAGGAATGCTTTTGTGATGGATTATGGGCATCGGCTGTGGAGGATAAGGTGTTTTTAAAGATTTTACAAAGGCTTAGGCATAAAATTACTATCTACTAGGGTAGTGATTTTACGAATAAAATCATTATAAAAGATATCAAAGTGTAAAAAACATTTTGATATCTTTTTTATTTTAGGCTATGTTAGACAATAATGAGGATAAAAGAATATAAAATTGGCTTGTCTTGAATAGACAAGCCAATAAACTTTTCCCTAATAATTTAACTAACCTGTTTTTTTGATTTCCGCCCAATATAAATAACAATCGTATCAATCAGTGATATTACTACAATTGAACCCAAATAAATCATAACCCCTATTCCTTGACTAATTCCGTCAGATTCAGTTAGAATCCACCATACGCTTCCTATTCCTAATATAATTACATTAACGAGTATTGCTTTAATAATTGCGTTCATTGGTTTTTTATTGTTTTTTATATCATTCAAACCTAATGTAAGTGAACCATAAATAGATACTACGATTAGTCCCCAAAATACAAACAACTTCATAGTGACACTCCCCCCTGTTTATAGTTTTAGTATGCGATTCTTTACAAGTGTTTACTTAATTATAGTTTATTTATACACTAATAATAACATGAATTTCAAGTATAATGGATTAAATTATCTAAAATTTGGTTCTCTCCCTTTATAATTAGAAATTCTGGTATCTACAAAGTTAGTTGTACTATGAACTATAATATTTTTGCTTTTTACTATGTCTTTGTCATCTTTAAAGCATTGTAACCACTTGAACCAATGGAGATAATTCGCCAAAAATTTAGTTGATACTCCGTTAAATTTATCCATCCACTTTTTAAACTGACTGTGCAAACTATTTACATGATTAATATGATAAATGCCATTTTTATAATGGTTTCTCATAATGCGTTTATGGTCTAAATTAAGATTTCTACCAAACCTAATATAACTTTTATGGCTGTCTGTACAAATAATAGAATCGTGGTCTATGTGACCGTCATAAAGTCTTTCAAGGTCTTTAAAACCAACTCTGCCCTTACATATCATTTCAAGAATAATATTGTTATTTCTATCTATTGCAGTCGCTACACAAATCTGTTCATTGCTTATACCACGTTTTTTTATTTCTTTACCTCTTTTATGAGAATGTCTTGGCATTAAAAATCCACTTTTTTTATGATTACCTTTAAACGATTCGGCTACAAAGGTTTCATCCATTTCTACAACGCCATCGACATGTCCTGTACCCATAAATGTTCCAATACAATCAAGTATTTTATGCCTCATATAAAATGAGGTTTTAACGCCTACTTTTACGATTTCAGAACTTTTCCTTATACTATATCCTATAACCATACATTTAGCGTACTCTATCCATTTTTCTAAAGATAATTTGGTGCATGATAATGCAGATTTTGTGAAGTCATTAAAAGTCTTATTACAACCTCTACATTTATACCTTTGCTTGTCATTTAACTTGCCATTCTTAACAACATAAGTTGAATTACAATGAGGGCAGACCTCTCCCTTTGCAAACCTGGATTCTCTACAGTCTTTAGGAAGATTGCGAGTTAATGAATTAAGCGTCATTATCTCGCCAATGAAATCAAATAAGTCCTGTAATGCAAATTCTGAAAGAGTTTTTATATCTGTTTTTAAAGTTCCCACACTTGGCATATAATCACCTCATAAATGTATCTAATACCTTATTATAACATATTCTGCGAAAATATATACAATATCACTATTTATGTCTAACATAGCCTTATTTTAAAAAACATTCTTTGTAGATTTACGCTTTTCAACCTCATCCTCAGCCTGAACTTCCATATCAATTCCAAACATATTAAACATATCTGTTTCTTCAATGACTCTACGACCTTTATCTTTAGATTTTTCAAGCAAGGTCTTAGTTTTCATATTAACAGCTTCTGAAATAAGGCTATTTATGTTAACCTTTCTTAGCACGAAAAACAATTCTGATTTATCGTCTATTCTTTTAGAAACTCCATATAAAACTACTGCTACGTGCTTGCACATTGTTGCATAGTCAGGGCAACTACACTTTAAATCTTTTTCATAAGCCTTCAGCATTTCTTTTAGTTTTTCATGATTAACCTGTACCCATTTTCATTTTATAAAAGTTAATCCCTCGGCTTATGAAAGAAGATTCCTTATTTCATCAGCAGTAACTTTTTCGCCACCAAGAAATACTTTTGCATCAAAGTCTATCAATGCTTCAATATTTACTCTTGAAGGAGTAGAATTACCCACACTTATGGACATCTTCAAGGATTCTGATTTGTTCTTCCACCATTTTGGTATACGACATAATATACCTGCTTGTTCATAAAGGGGTATTTCTTTTAAAAATGTGTAAGCTTCTCCCACACTCAAACCTAATGGATGAAATATTTCACCAGTATCAAGAAGTTCTGAAATTAGCTCGCTTTTTTCTGATGCTTTGTTTACTGTTGAAAGTAAGTTTAAAAGTTTTTTGTTCTTTTCTCCATATTCAATAAGTGCATTTTTTAATGGAAGATGTTTTGAAGTTCCGCTTTTTACATCATTCACTGAGTAAGTTGCTAAAAAAGCAAAGGGATATTCATCCTTCTTGCTTTCAACTAAGTGAAAAAACACACGTCCAATTAAGTTAATATTACAGCTAAAAAAAGAAAAAAATCTGCAATACTTCCTATGTAAGCTCCTGTTATTTCAGTAAAAGAGTTGTTTAACTTCTGCCATAGCGTTAAATCCATTCATCGTTCAAGTGTTCTGATCCAGTCAAATAGGGGGCAATATCTAGTAGTGTTTTAATTTCATCTTTTTCAATATCTACTATAGTTTTTTTGCGTAAAATTTCAATGTCTGGATTCATAGATAACTTTTTTATAAATGTAACTATAAGATGTCTTAAATATGTAAGAGACTCTGATAAATCATCTGTTTTTTTTAAAAATCCAAGAAAAAACACACCTTCATTATGATTTTTTGCAAAACGTTTATTTATTTCTTGTTGGATTACAATTTGTTCCTCACTAAATTTTTCTTTTGTCACTTGAAAGTCAAGTTCAAAAATCCCCTCTTGTTTAAATATTACAATCAATTCTTTGTTCTGATCTTTTGTTGATTCTTCTTTATTATGTAATATCATTAATCTTATTTTTTCCTGAAAATATATCCTTATTTTTTATTATGACCATGGTTTATATGTATAATCATTTATGTAATAGCTATATATTAATTAAGCTAATTATATCACAATTATATACTAAGATTCATCATTTTAACATGAAAAGAGCATAGGAATCCAGCACTCACTTCACAGGTATTGAGGTGACGCCGGATGGTAAGGAAGCCTTTGAGAGACCTAAAGCTTATATAGATGATATTAAACAGTAGAGCTGGTTTGAAAATAAAACATCAGCTAGCGAACCGATAAGAGCAAATAGTTCTAGAACACAGGTAATAGTCAAAGATAAAAAAAATGTGATATACTTAGTAATAAAATAGGGAGAAACAAGCAGTATGTTATATAATCTTGATTTACCTTATTAACTTGAAATGGAGAAGAATAATATGAAAAAGAATGATTACCTATTAAGTGTAACTGAACTAAAGAATATACTTAAAAAACAAAATAGAGAAGAATTAATAGAATTGTTTTTGGATAGTTACAAAGCTAGTGCTCAGGTAAAGGAATATATAACTGTTAAATATGGAGATCAGGATACAATTGAACAAATATTTGAAACTTATAAAAATAAGATTAGGGATGTGTTCTTTCCTAAAAGTATGAGCGCACAATTTAAAATAGGAGAAGCTAAAAAAATAGTAAATTATTTTAAAAAGTTGTGCTCAGACGAAAAACTTGTAATTGATTTAATGCTTTATTATGTTGAAATGGGGGTTGAGTTTACTGATACTTATGGTGACATTAATCAAAGTTTTTATAACAGTGTTGAGAGCATGTATGAAACTGTAGTAAATGCTATTAATAAAGAAAAAAAATCGGAAGTTTTTAATATATTGAGAAAAAGGTTAAAAGCAGTGGTGGATGATACCAGGGGAATAGGATGGGGATTTCATGATAACCTTAGCATCATCTATTATGAAATAAAGTGGATTGATTTCGAAGATATTGATTCCGATGAGAATGAGCTGAAGAAGATAAAAGAATATATAGCAGATAGACTCAAACTGAGAAATAATTTACCCGATTTTGATAATAATATGAAAAAGATTAAGATGATCGATGAAATTATCAATACTGATGAAGTTTTTCTCTCAAAGATGGATGCACAGTTCAGTAGCTATAGCAATGATGATGAGTATGACTTTGTATCAAATAAAACGTCGTATTCTATAGAACTTATAGAACTGATTTTATGGCAAAAAAACTGTTATGGGATGTGTAATAATTACTTTGAATATAGCGAAGGAAAATGTAGCAAATGTGGAAGTAGTGAGCTATATGTTAGAGAAGTTCCGAATGAAGATTTTGTAAGCCAAGTTATCTGTAAAATGTGTGGGACAGAATTTATGAGAGAATAGAAAGAATGCTTGTCTTTGTAACTGGTCATATGACTTTGGGATGGATATGAATAAAGATAAGAACTTGCCACTTACCATGTGGGTGGCACCAGATAAGGAGCGATTGACATGACGGCTATAAAGAATATTTTAGGAAGTACTTCATTAAAAGTGAAATGGCAAGGGGAAATTGTATCTATTCAACCTAGAACAAGAGTTTGGAGATATCTTATGGATAATCGGACACATTATTACTTAGGATATAATTTTTTTATTGTAGGAGATAGTAGTGAGGGCAAAAAACAGATTACAGTTGCAATTTCCGAAAAACAGCAGTTAAAGTGTTTATTTCAGATAGGTGATGTGATTGAGGGAACAGCATGGACAAAAAAATATGAAAAGAGAGAATTATAGATGATCCAAGTGAAAATGAACTTAGATTAAGAAACATTTCACCCTAAATATTATTTACTTTTATTCAAAGAGTATTTAAGAGTTATTATATCCTCGCTAAAAACACCATTAAATGCAAATAAAGAGAACGAAATAAGCTTCACATTTTTGATGTGAAGCTTATTTTTACCGATTTTTATAAGTATTTTTTTATGTCATCAATTTTTTCTAACTCAAAGATATTCGTTGCTAGCAGTTCAATAGATTCCTCAAGCAATTTTTTAATCTTTTCTATATAGTAATCAGAAAGTCCATTAAATCTTTTAATTAGCGGCTTTAAAAGCAGTTCGGATTTGCCCTCTTTCAAGTCCTCTTTCTTGCCCACATCTAAACCCTCTTTTATTGCTTCTTTTTTGAATTTATCAAAGATATTTGACGCATTAGAAACCATTGCTTCAACCTCCATTTCATTATTAAAAATATTTTCCACGAGCTTATTCATATCAACTATATCATTGTTATTAGTTGTGTTTTTAATCCATCCTTTTAATAATAGTTTTTCCTCAGAAGTTAAACTATTAAAGTTAATTATTATATCCTTCAATCTTTCTAAAAATTCCATAGCATTTATATCTTGATCCTTAAAATTTCTAGCACAGGTCCATTTGCTAGTACCATTATAAAGAACTATGGGAATGACTGCAGGAAGTCTAAAGCCCTTTCTTTTAATTTTTTTTTCTCACTGTTTCTTAATATATCTCTCCAGAGTTCTATCATATACATTAGAAGTCGTATGGGCATACTATGATCTACACTTGATTGTAGCTCTAGAAGAACATAAAATACTATATCATCTTTTCCAATAGTTACGGTATAGACTATATCGGATTCTAATTCTTCATAATCGGATAAAATGTAAGACTTATCACTTAGTATTAATTTGTCCTTTTCTAATTGACCGGCTCACTCCCCTTTAACAAATGTGTTAAGAAAGGATAAAAAAGCATCCTTAGTAGAAAATAAATCTTTGTAACTCTTATCATGAATATTGGTTAAATCTTTTTTAAAACTCATATTAACACTCCTAATTATATCAAATTTTACGTTTGAATAATATATACTTTGTAAGTATTAAGATAAGATAAATCAATGATTGGAGGCTACTTAGGATGAGTTTTAGTGACAGTATAAGCCCGTTGCTTTTTTTAGTCTTAACGTTATCATTTCTGTTGGCTATAGTGTAAAGTCAATGTACGCAGTTTAGAATTTGGGCAGAGGTGTTAATGGAACGAGCAAATGCAGAAAGTAAATTTATGGGTATGACAACATTTGAGGGCAAGAAACCAAAGAAAATGCAGGAAAAATTAGCCATCTAGGAGCAACAACTAAAGCCATGTTAGAATTTGAAAAATACAAAGAAAAAATAAAAAATGATCTTTCAGCGGTTGAGAAGGATTTTTTAGGAAATATAAAAAACGCTCAATGAGAATAAGTTGAGTAGAAATGTTTATTGTAAAGCTGATTTTGTTTACATTTATTAGGGTGTAGGTGCGACCCCGTTATAAAATATGGAAGCGTATGCGGACAGATTTTACTTGCTATAAGTTATCAAATTTAGGATATGTACAAAAGGAAAAGTGTATGGAGGATAGAGGGGTAACATACATAATTTCAACCGAAAAAGGTAAAGCAATAGAAGGGAAAGTAAATGAGATTTCTGGAAAAGTGAATTTAATAGCATATAAAAATTTTTCGAAAGAAGAAAAAGACATATTCCTTAAACTATTGAAGAAGATGAATAATAACTTTGATGTAGAATAAAATATACCTATTTAGAAGTAGTATTATTAATTAGGGAGAGGATTGTATGGAATTTGAAGAGATTATGTTGTATTTAGAGGAACATGGCAGCGAACAAAACCGTCGTATTTATAGCAATCATGGTATTCCAGAACCTAAATATGGAGTTAAAGTTTCAGATCTTAAAAAACTTCAAAAGATTATAAAAAAAGATTATAAGGCTAAGAAACTAGGAGACAAAATAGGTAAGGTCACTGTGGATATGGGTAACACTGCTTGTAAAGTACCTATGATTAGACCTTACATTGAAAAGATGGAAGCTCGTGGCGTTAAGAAAAAGAAACAAGCGCGTTGTTGAAGTTAAGGCTAATTTATTCGCCTCACATGATTACAATGCTATTCAATTGGTGAAAAAATCTTTTTATTCTAAGGATGAAGCAACTTGAAATTGCAGAAAGGGTTGTTTGTAGGAGATATTATAAAAAAATAAAAGATATTCATAAAGCTATCAAAATGTAATAAACATTTTGATAGCTTTTTTGTCTGTTGGAAAAGAAATAATATATACTGTAAACTAATAAAACGAAAAAAGGCAAGGTTTCATGATTAGATAAGCGACTTTGTAACTTTTGATAGAATTTTAGAAAAGTATGGATTATACTATAGTTGAGTCGTCTGACTGTGCAATTAAGTAAGTTAAGATAATTGTGATTTTATAAAAGCGTCAGGAAATTTGTTGTGCTAAAAAAATAAAAGTGTGATGGTGATAAAATGCAGAAGTTTATAAAACTATTTCTCCAAATAAATTGTAAAGACAATAAAAAGTTCGAGCTTATAGACTTAGAAAGTTTTATTATAAAAAAGAGTGGTGGGCAGAGTAATTATTACGAAAATGGTGGATATGAAGCATTCTACAATGAAATGCAGAAGATTAAACAGAAAGGTATCATAAGGGAAATCAGCAATTCGGATAGTAATAAGGCTAGTCATCCAATGAAACTAAAGTGGAGTTTAAACAATGCTACAGTAGCTCATTCCTGGGATGATGAGTCTATTATTAGGCTCTCTGATATATTGAATTTAAATACATATATTAAACATCCGGAATATCAAACAGAACAAGAATGGCAGTATATTTTAAATATATATTCTTTCTTAAAGGAAAGTTCAAATAGAGAGTGGGCTAGCTTAGAAGAAAGGTGCCTTGAACTTTTCCATGATGAAAAATTTTTAACTGTTAATAAAGAAGGGAAAAAAGATAATAAGGTGATGAAAAGACTTGGGCTTAGTGCAGTAGATATTAAAGCAAAGCAATATGGGGAACAGTTTATCTATTGGAATAAGGGCGTAAGTAATATAAAAACAATTATAATACTTGAAAATCATTCTACCTTCTTTGCGTTTAAGAAAGCTGTTCAGAGTGGTATTAAAATATTTGGTATAGAACCAGATGCTCTTATTTTTGGATATGGGAAAAAAATAATAAAAGGTTTTTCTTTTATTGATGAAATTGCTATTCCAGAGGAAATTGTGGTTTATTACTTTGGAGACATGGATCCCGAAGGTTATTATATATATGGGGCTTTAAGAGAAAGATATCCAGCTATTAATATAAATTTATTAGTGAAAGCTTATGTAGAACTTATGAAAATATGTAAAGTAAACTATCCTCATGAAGAAGGACAGGTAAAGAGGAGATTGTATTTGAAATATATTCTAGATGAACTAAAGCAGAACAACTGGGAAAGTTATTCTGAAAATGTAATGAAACTTTGGGAATTAAACTATAGAATTCCTCAAGAACTTATTACATTTGAATATCTACTAAAGCTGAAGGGGGAAAGGTAGCCTTATGGATTTAGTGCAAACTGGACTTAATGATAGGTTGAAGAAAACAAATGTTATAAGAATGTTAGGTAACGGTATAGATATTGGAGAATTAACACCTTTTGCGCATGAAATCCAATTATATATTTTACTTACCATATTTAGGAGAGAAATTACCGAAAATATCAACAGAACAAAAAATGACATGATATATATGACTACTGATATTCTAAGGGAAATGAAATTGGAAACCACAGATAAAAACATAGAAAGAATTGTGGAGGGCCTTCTTTGGTATAGGGGAGCTGACAAGCAGGACCCTTTTAGTTGTCTTATATATAATGAAGACACAAGACAACATGATGTATATAAGTTTAGGTATTTAAAAGAGGATAGAGAACATTCACATTGGGAGCAAGGTGGAAGTACTGTGTATATGCTTACAGAAGAAGCACAGGAAATGATATTTGTAACTCGTGAAATGCTTGAGGAATTTGGTTTTGATGTGGAGCAATTTTACACCCTACAGCTAATTAAAAGCGGAAACTTTAATAGTGCATTAAATAGCGTTAGTAATTTAATTGCAAGGGTTAAAACGCTAATCAGAAGAGAAAAAGATTATCGCCTTGATATTACTCGGAATCCCCAAGTAATATTTTTTGACATCAAAAGGGATAGAAAAAAGAATGAGCAAGAGGTAAGAAATCAATTTAAGGATGAAAGAAAAACTTTTGACGATATGTTAGCTTGGAAAAATAGGCTAGAGAGTTTTCCAAAGGAGAAGAGGGAAGAAGGGGAAAGCCTATTTGAAGAACTTGAAAATGCCAGAATGCTACATAACCAATTGGCAAAGGTTGTAATTGATAATATGGCCTATGAGGTGAAAATAAGAGTAAACTATCCAGAAAGCTTTTGGATTACTTCAAGAGTGTCCTTTAAAAAGGATATATGGCAGAATGTTATTGTTAAAAAGGGGCTACCAAGTTTTGATTTTTTAGAAAATCTAGTGACCCCATTGTTATCGCCAGAGGTTGAATTTATATATCCTCTAGATTGGGCATGGGAGGAACAGTTTGTAATAAAGGAAACAACTGGGGAAGTAGTGGACGAAACCGCACGCATTGAAGAACAGGAATATATAAACAAAAACATAGTTGATTGGGACCTTATAATAGAATTATGGGAACCTATATTTGATAGGTTTATAGAAGACGCGTGCTTTAGTATTATAGAGCTTAAAAATATGGATAGCATTATTCAGGAAAAATGGATGAGTAAGCGAGTGAACTTAGAGATATTTATGATGTTTGTTCTTACTGAGCTAACGTTTACCCAGGAAAATGAAGTATTTGAAAAAATGGATGAGAGAATGGTGCTTTTTAATAAACTTTGCAATAAAGATGAAAAATACAAAGTGCTTATAGGAAAAACTCTTACCTCTAAGTTAGAGGAAAATGAAATGCCACTTAATTTAGAAAAGATATTTATATCACCTTACACTCTCTTTATTAAAGTATAGGAGGCTTTATAGTTTATGGCATATACAACAGATAATATACAAAAGGCATCCGCTCTATTTTTTATTCTTCTAAAGGAAAACATTGTAGATATAAAACAGCCCTTAGCAGAAGAATATCTGAGTAGCAGCGAAATAAGGGAAATTGTTAATACTATGGCAGGGGAAGGAAACTTAAGGGTTTTTGATACAAGAGAAAATCTTCATATGGTTTCAACTGCAAATGGATCCATTTTTGCGAATTCTTATACTCAGATGAAAGTAAAATACAAAGCATTAAAAAATAAAAAATATTTTTACTTAGCAAACTTGATAATATGTGTATTTTTATCTGAGGTAGATAAAGATAATAACATTAGGGTCAGGTGGGAAGAGGAAGGAATATCCTATGCTAAGCTGGAGTCATTAGTGAATAGCACTATTAACTCCTGGATAAAGAGGCAAGAGGAAGAAGAGGGTTTTACCCTTGAATGGGGAATAGCACTAAAGGAAATTGATGAGGTGTGGAATAAAGACTTTTCACCAATGAAAAATAGCAAAACTAAGGGAACTATTGACGTAGTAAATACTACAGATAATAGATTTAATTTTATTTATAAAGCCTTGAAACCATTAATGGATCAAAAACTTATTTATAATAATACTAAGGAACTTAAAATTATTCCAAAGAACGAGTTATATGAAAGATTGGATAAAATTTATCATAATCAGGATAGATATATAGAGTTTATAGCTCTAATCGATGCTGCAAAAGGAGGGGAACAGTATGCCGAGACTCTGCAAGATTAGAATAGTAGGTAATAAATATGATAATTTTAAAAAGTGTTACGACAATACTGTTTTTGATTTAACAAGGGAGAACGATCCTGACCACACCTTGATTACTATGCAAAATCAAAGTGGGAAAGGTGTATTAATGCAGCTAATGTCTCAAATCGTTTTACCTAACACCAAATGGGGTAAGAATGATGGAAATAAAATCACAGGAATGTTTTTAAATGCAAATAAGCAATTCAGTCCATATACTTTCCATGTAATATTGGAGTGGAAGCTTGATACTGTTCCAGATAAATGGCTAATTACTGGGATGTGCGTTACAGCGAGCAAGATAAGTTCAATGAAAGAAGATGAAAAGGAAGAAAAGATAGGTGTAAAATATTTTTTATATACACATGAACATTATGACAATAACTTTTTTACTATAGAAAACTTACCAGCCTATTCTAAGGAAGAAAGAAAATCAGTAGCTTACGTGGAATTCGAAGAATTTATATTAAAAAATAAAAAAGACTTTAGAAAGTTTTCAGAGACCTCTGCAAAGAATACAAGATCTGAATACTATCAATATTTAGAGGGTAATGGGATATACCGTTCTGAATGGTCTATATTAAAACTTATAAACAAGGTAGAAGGTGGAGCTTCAGATTATTTTTCAAAAGCAAAAGACAATAAAGGAATATTTGATGAATATATTATTCCTTCTATATCTGAAAATCTTAATAATCAATTTGAAGAAAATAAAGATACACTAAAGGACATATTTAAAAGTAATATTTCAATTACAAAAAATCTACCTATATTAATAAATAGAGAGGCTGATTATAAGAATTTATTAACTATGTTGTCACCACTAATTCGAGATGCAGAAGCTGGCATTGGTCATGGAGTTAGAAAAGAAAATAGCATAATAAGTGGGAATGATCTTTACTGTACCCTTATGAGTTTTCAAAACAATATTACTATTGAAAAAGAAAAATGGTTTGGTGAAAGAAGAAAAACTGTAGATAGGAAAAGAGAGCTGCACTTCGAAAAGGATAACCTAGAATATGCAAAGCAAAACAGAGTTAAAATTGAGTATGAACTTGAAAAGCTAGGTGAAGAGAAGGATTTAGACAATGTAAATGTGGAAATAGATAATCTTGCGCAGGATAAAAAGAAATTTGAAATAAATAAAATAGATATTCCAAGAAAAATCGATATAAATAAAAGGCATAATAAAATTGAAGAAAAGAAGAGGCTTATGAGCTCTCTAAATTTAAATGATATAGAACAAGAAATTATGAAAATAGATGAAGTAATTAGAGAAAAGTGGAAGATAACTGAGGCTGGACTTACAGAAACATCAAGAAAGCATAAGGCCTACGAGGGATTTTTAAAAGCTGAGGAAGAAGAATTTAAAAGGAATATTAAAACTCTTAAAGAAAATCAGAATTCAATAAAAATTAATCTTGGTATATTTAATGATGCAAAGCAAAAGTTTAATAAACGTGAAAAGAAACTAGGCTTAGAATTTGATGCTTTTAGAATGGTGTGTCCTGAAATACTACAGGAAGATATAAAAAAAGAAAATGAAGAGGAGATTAAAAAGCTCTTAGATTCAGAAAATAAGATTACTAAATTTGAAAAAAATATAAATAATCTCAATATAGAAAAAAACAAAATAGAAATCCAAATAGATAACCATAAAGAGAAAAAAGAAAAATTAGACACAAGCTGCAAAAAACAAAGGGTACAGGAAGAAGAATTATTTTTAGAAGTTTTGGATATGTGTAAGCTAGAAGACTTTGAGGAGTCATACTCTGAGGGCTTTCTTCAAAATAAAGTGTTTGAAATTAGTAAAACTAAGGAAATAAAGCGAGGAAAATTAAATGAGATTAAGAAAGAGCTTTGGGAAAATAGCATAGATCTAACTTTAAACAATAAGGAATATTGGATACCCAATAATGATATTGATATTATAAAGGGGAAAATTGAGGGGCTTTCCCTAAAGGTTCTTTATGGAACACAATTTTTGTTTTCACTTTCAAAAGAAGAGCAAGAGAAAAATCTTAGAATTTGTCCTATGCTTCCTTTTAGTTTGGTTATAAGAAATACTAAGGACTTTGACACCATAAGCCAAAACTTATCTGAGGATCTATTTTTAAGAAGTACCGTACCGATATATATACGTACTGAAATGGAAGGAGGAGCGGGCGAGAACTTTAAGTTAATCCATCATGAAGGTTTAAAATTTATTGGTAACAATGAGGTATTTCAGCAGTGGAAAGAAAGCTTAAGTAAAAAAGAATTAGATAGTAGGCAGGCGATAAAATATATAGAGAATTCCATCGACAAAATAGATAAACTCATTAATAAAATTGAAAACATGCTTAAGACCGAAAGTTCAAATTTCTTAGAACAAAAGATTAAAGATATAGAAGCTAATATAAATGAACTTTCAATAAAACTAAATACTACAGTAGCTAATATAAATGAGTCACATCAAAAACTGATTTTTTATAATAATATGAAAGAAGAAAGTTACAAGCAAACAAAAAGATTAGAAATTAGTATTAATAAGCTAGATGAGTTTATAAATTTTAAGAATGATATAGAAATAAAAGGAAAGCAAGCAGTAAAAGATCAAGAAAAACTAATAACCGTAGAACTTATCCTTACAGAAAAGGAAATGGAAAAAGATGAAAATGAGGCTAAAAAGTATTTAGAGCAAAGTAGTTATGTTAAATGGAAGATCAATGTAGACAATAAATTAAAATATGTAAAAGAAATTATAGAAGAGGCTAGTTTTAAGGAGGAAGAAAATGATGAAAATCAAATAAGTATACAGCCAAATTACATAAATTTAGAAGAAGATACTATATTTATAGAGATTGAGCATAGAAAAAATTTAAACTTAAAAATCGAAGAGAAAAACTATCAAATAAACGGGTTAAATGATGCTATTGACGAGCTAGATTTAAATATAGAAGCACGCTTAAAACAATTACTAAGGCTTGATATGAATTGGGGGAATTATGTATACGATAATTTATATCCCGACACTATTGAATTTGAAATTGAAAGCATAGTCAAAAGAGCTACGATCAAAAACACAACATTTATAGAATTAACCAGTAGCATTGGTACAAAAGCAGGGCTTATAATTCAGATAGATAAGGATATTATGCGGTCTGCTAAAAAAATAAATGAAGAGCACCATAAAACACCACAGCTTTGGGAAACTTTAAATTTAGAGGAAAAAGGAATTAAGCTTAAGGATAATATAAGTGGTAATAATAAATATTTAAAAGAAGTTGAAGTTATAATAGAAAAATTAGATAGTAGAGACGTTGAAATGGGACGCCTTGTTTCAGAAATAAAACATTTTGAAGAGTTAGATAGCACTAAAGGAAAAACTACAGAATACCAAATGGATAAGATAAATAATAATGAAAAGAATGAAGTAGATCTATGGATACAAAGTTTCAAGAGTATTAAGGATGTTATAAATAATCATACAATTAAAGCTCAGGGTAACTTTGATCAATTCCTAGAGGAATTAAAAAGGAACCTTAAGGACGAGATACTAAAGCATAAAATTAAAGAAATTATAGGTGAAAAAACAAATGTAGCGAGTTTTACTAATAACAAAGACTCCTTTAGCAGTATGAGAGATCATGCTCTAAAAGAAATAAGCAGGGTAAGTAGCGATAAGCTTAAGGCGGAAGAAGCAAAGGAACAATGGTCATCAAGGGCTGCTAGGCAATCTATTAAGATAGCAGAATGTTTAAGAGAAATGGTTAACAAAATGGTTTATGTTAATGAGAACAATCATGCATTTAAGCTGGTAAGACTAAAAGGTGAGGAACTTTTGCCGAAAGAAGAAGCTGATATTAAGGTCTTACTAAATGAGTACTTTGTAGAATGCATAGAAAAACTAGAAAAATCGGGAGTAGATTTAGATAATTTAGAAGATAAAACCTTGGAAACTTATATGAGTGATAAAATGATTTTCTCCAAAGCCTTAAGAGGAAAATACCCGGTGCTAGAGGTTTATAAAATGACAGAGAAAAATGAATTCCTCTACGCAAAGCCAAATAACAGTCACTATAATACTTGGGGCGGGATAAATAGTGGAGATGGTGATTCGCCAGAAGGTAGTGGAGGGCAAACCCTATCTATTAATACTTTTATAATAATGATGCTAATGAATTACAGAAAGAAAACTGTAGGTAATGAGAATCCTTGGACCGTGCTCATGCTGGATAATCCTTTTGGAAAGGCGTCAGGAAGCCATGTACTTGATCCTATATTCACCATTGCAAACAAGCTAAATTTCCAAATAATAGCTTTTGCTGCACCAGAAATTATAAAGACTGAAATCAGTGAAAGATTCCCTGTGTTTTGGGCACTGCAAATTAATGAAGAAGAAGAAAAGGGGAAACTTGGTAGTGTCATTGGCAGAGTTGTACATGGGGGAAGAGTTAGAGGTTAATAATGGCCAGATATTAGAGGGTTATGGGTCATAGGTAAATATTCTGAAAAAATACATGTATAAGATGGAGATTATATATGTATTTTTGATAACATACAAAGGGAAAATAACTTATGATATAGTATAGATACAGGTAATTAAATGAGACATGTGGTTTAAAGAAAATGTATAAGTGATAATTTGGTATGGAGGTGAATAAAAATGAAATTAAAAAAAATCAGATTTGATAATCATGAAATACTAAACAATCTAGAAGTTGATTTTTGTGGTAGTAATGGGATTCCTTTAAATACTGTAGTTTTAATAGGTAATAATGGAACAGGCAAGACTACCTTTTTAAAAAGTCTATTTGATTCTTTCGAAGTTGATGAGAACGGCTATAATGCAAAGAATGTACTGAATGTTGAGTTACACTCTGGTCATTTTTATACACAGGTTCAACTTGATGGTGCAGAGGTGGGAATGTTAGATCCACATATTATAGGGAATAATACTAATAAAGATGCTCCTAAAGTTGTATATATGCCTGCAGAAATAAGTTTTGATAAGCTTAAAAAAGTAGATAATACATTTAAGTTTTCTCCTAGCTTTTTAAATATAGTAGATCAAAGCATAACAGAAAATATTCCTTCATTTATAGCTACAAAGATAAATAAGGAGATATTTAAAAATAGAAATAAAATTATTGGAGAAGTAATAGATAAGGTATGTGATGAAATAAATAGTATTTTTTATGTTATGGAAATAGATGTTAAGTTAATAGGTTTGTCAGAAGATGAAGATACAAAACCAGTTTTTAGAAATAGCTTTGGAAAAGAATTTGATATTAATGGATTGTCTTCAGGTGAAAAACAACTATTTTTAAGAGGATTATCTTTGAAATTCTTAGAGATTAATAATTCAATTATATTGATTGACGAACCTGAAATATTGTTACACCCAGAGTGGCAGCAAAGGATAATAAAGGTTTATGAGAATATTGGTATCGATAATCAGTTGATAATTGCAACTCATTCTCCACATATAGTAGGAGATATTAGAGCAGAGCAACTAAGAATACTTATTAAGGACAAAAATGGAGTAGCATTATTTGATAATGAAAAAATAGATGAGACCTATGGTCATACCATTGAAAATATTTTAAATTAATGATTTTTAGATGATGGCCATAACTTTCCAAGTTTAATAAGGTTCTATATGCAAGGATAAAAAAGAATTTGAAACACCTTCAAAATAAAGTTATCAAAATGTAATAAGCATTTTGATAACTTTTTTATTTATAAAATCTTACAAGGTATAATCATTATAGCAGTTGAGATTATAATATTTTTAACGGTATATCTTAACATTCCCTTTTTGTGTTTTTTACAAAGATTTAATGAAATCACAATTCTTTTCATTCCGTAAAAGCAATAGGGTATCTTAAGTTCATAGGAGGTAGTAAAAATGGAAATTAAAAAGATTTTAATAGAAGAAATTATTTAAGAGATAATTAGATACTTATATATATTAGATTTTAAAGGATGAGATTGAAGATGGATGTCTTAATCAGAAAGAGATATAAGGTCGAGAGAGGTTACAAGGCAAAATTTTAACGAAAAAAGGCGATGTTTTATGGTTAGATAAGCGACTTTGTAACTTTCCGTAGGATTTTAGAAAAATATGGATTATACTATAATTGAATAGTTTTGGAAACACTTTATTACAGCAATTGATGATGGATATCTAAATGAGCTTTGCACTGAAGGTAGAGATGAAGACGATTAAGATCATTTTTTTAGTTTTATCTCGGCACAGGCTTATATCATTATCATACCCTTTGCAAATATGCCAGAAAGATCATTCAGTTTGTATAGCATAATTGAATCTGCAAGTGTTTGCCCGGTAGTTTTTGAAATAATTTAAAGACTGAAGAAAATGTATAATTTCAAAAGAAGAGAACGAAGAGAGGGGTAGTGTAAGCAATGAAAAACAATTGGATTAACAGAAACAACCTTTACAATAATACCCAGATAATTTCGGAGGAATTTATAGAGTTTGATGAAAAGATGCAAGAAGGATATCAATTTATAATTGATAATCAACATGATAAAGCAGTTAGAAGTTGGATAGATGTTTGGAATAAATTAATGGATTATATGAAAAATGATAATTTAAAGACATTTGATAGCTTTGCCAATATTTATAATGGTGCTCAATTTGTAGTAAATTGGTTGAATGATTTTGATGATTGCCTATGTAACATAGTTGCAACCTCTAATAATGGCGAGATATAAGAGGTTTATGGGAATTTGCGTATCAGCATGAATGAACAAATTATAAGTTTTACAGATACTAGCGAAGAGTTAACTCTGGAAAATGCAAAACGAGCTATAGCAGAAACCCACTTTTATTTAGGAAATATAAAAAAAGGTGAGGAGTTATTTGAAAAATATTTATTAGAAAATCCAAGATGGGGATGGGGTTGGATAGGATGGTCTGATCAATATTGGCTTAGAAGAACAATAAAACCTGACTTTTATAAAGGTGAGGAATTGCTTTTAAAGGCTCTTAATGTATCTAATTTAGATAATAGAGATGCTGTAGAAGGAAGACTTTTAAATTTGTACAGTGATTCAGATCAAAATGAAAAACTAAAGAACTTCGAGAAAGAAATAAACCAAAATATAAGGACGAAAAATAGTTCGCGGACACAGGGGATAGTCAAAGATGAAAAAAATCATGATATCCTTAGTAATAAAATAGGAAGAAACGAGCAATGTCCCTGTGGTAGTGGTAAAAAATATAAAAAATATTGTGGGAAGTGAAAAAAGTAAAAGGAAAAGACAAATATATTAAAGGCAAATATTAGATACCTAAAAATATTAAATATAAGGGAATGAAAATGACAATGATAAAGAATAGTTTTGGAAACACTTCATTAAAAGTGAATTGGCAAGGGGAAATCATATCTATTCAACCCAGAACGAGAATTCGCAGATTATTATAAAGCTGGTTCTTTAAAACTATTGGAAAGAGCAGCTAAAAACTTGAAATAACAGCACCACCATGGATAATGACCCTTACAACAATGGATAAGTATAAAGATAGAGGTGCCAGGCTATTAAGTAAAAGTTTGTGGAAAACCAAATATTTTAAATGTATTTGGGCAAATAGGGTATGATAGTATTCCTAAAGAATGGATTTCTGTTATAGCAAAGAGAGAAGAAGTTCCAACGACAGGGGAAACCAAGTGGGCATTTTTAATAGTTACTTTTAACAAAACTTTGATTAATTATATTCAGTTTATTTATAACAAAATTGAGGATGAAACTAAAATGGATTTCTCAAGTATATTTGTTGCTTAAAAATGCTTATTTGGATATAATATAGTAGACAAACCAATAGTGGAGAGTGATAAAGATGCTAATGGAAAGAGATTTAAATATAGTTAAATATATGGTAGTTTGTGTTAATGAATATGCAGACAGATTAAATATAAATGGAAAAGATGCTTTTAATTATCTCAATGAGCATAAAGCTATTAATTTTTTGCTGGATAATTATGAAATAGAACATACTTTAAGCATTGATGATGCTGTTGATGATATGGTTATAGTATCTAATAATAATAATAATAATGGAGGGACTACGCAATGATTTTGTACCATGGTTCTAATATTATAATTCAAAACATTGATTTAAATAAATGTAGGCCGTACAAAGACTTTGGTAAAGGGTTCTACTGTACAACAATAAGGAGCCAAGCTGAATTGATGGCTAAGAGAGTTGCAGCTATTTATGGAGGGACTCCAATAGTTATGGAGTTAAGTATGTCGGATGATATTTTCAAAGATGAAGATCTAATTATAAAGGAATTTGAAATGCCATCAAAAGAATGGGCTTTATTTGTATTAAATAATAGAAACAGAAGTTTTAATGAATTTCATAGTAAAGATAACAACTATGATTGTAAATATGATATGGTGGTTGGTCCTGTAGCAGATGATGCTTTAGCATTATTGTTTAGAAGTTTTTCCAATGGGTTAATAAATATTGATGTTTTAGTTAAAGATATGAAGTTTAAGAAATTCACAAATCAATATTCTTTTCATTCAGTAAAAGCAATTGGGTATCTTAAGTTCATAGGAGGTAGTAAGAATGGAAATTAAAAAGATTTTAATAGAAGGAATTATTCAAGAATTGATTAGTTACTTATGTGATGATAAGAATATTTCAATATCTGAGTCTATGGCAATAGTTTATAATTCGATAGTTTATACAAAGCTAAATGATGAAAATACAGGTCTTTATAGTGAAAGTTCTTCCTATATATATGAGCTTTTGAAAGATGAGATTGAAGAGGGATGTCTAAATCAGAAAGAGATATAAGGTAGAGAGAGGTACAAGCGAAAACTGAAGCTGGTGTAATTATAGACAGGGTTCTTTATAAGAGACATTAAAAAAATATAAGATATTCTTAAAAGCTATGAAAATGTAATAATCATTTTCATAGCTTTTTTATTTATAAAATTTACAAGGCAAATTTTTGTCTTTGGTGAATGATACCATATAAATATAATAACAATAAATTAGAAAAATGGGGGGGCTATTATGAATAATATAGATTTGACGAGCTAATAATAACCATTATAGGTATAGAAAATGCATACTAATAATTAATTAAGTGAAAAATATTATGTGTGTTTCTAGGGGGAAAAAATGTTTGAAATATGTATTTCGGAAGATACAAGAGAAGAGATGCAAAGAAATATGCTCCAATAACTGGAGATAGTTATATGGGTGAAAATCTACATGAGGGTACAGGATATAGGTTTGAATATTTAACATGTGATAGTACCTGTATAATTACTAATTATGAGAAGTTATTATAAAGCAAACCTGAAAATTAGATATATAACGCTGTGGCGATATAATTCCCACGAGAATGACTTGAGAGAACAGTAGCTTTTATTAAAGAGTCGGAGCAAACAGATGTGTTATTAGTAGAGTTCGATGAGGAACTTTGGAATGCTACTATTAAAACAGTGGTAGTGCATTCAGAAGATTCGATAATTTTTAAATTTAAAAATGGCATGGAATTAGAGTGGAATATAGTGAGTATATAAAAACACCAACAAGGATGCCAGTGATGCGTCCTTATTGGTATTTATGCTGGGGTGCTTTTAGTTGTAAATGTAATACTCTGGAGAATTAGGTTTAAGGTAAGCTGGAAGGAGATACAGAACTAATTAGCCAGTATTAGTTGTTTAAAATACAAGTGTTGGTTATAATATAGTAAAGAGAAGTTGAATATTAGAGATCAAAGGAGTTGATATAATGCTTGCTGAAGAAAAAAGAATCTATACATACAAAGAGTATTTAGAAATAAGTAAAAAGGACAGATGTGAATATATTAATAATGAAATACACATGATGGGTTCGCCAAGTATTGTGCACCAAGATGTTGTTTTAAATATAGCATTTGAGTTTAAGAAATATTTTAAAGGTAAAAATTGCAAGCCATATGTAGCGCCCCTTGATGTTAGATTTATAGATGAAAACAATAATATAAGTGTAGTTCAACCAGATATATTTGTGGTATGCGACACAGAAAATATTAAAAATAATCAATACGAAGGTATTCCTACATTAATAGTTGAGATAGTATCACCGTCTAACAGTAGTCACGAGTATATTACCAAGCTAGGTTTGTATGCTAAAGCTGGGGTGGAAGAATATTGGATTATTAACCCAATGAACAAAAATGCTATTTGTTATAGTTTTAAAAATAATAAGCCATCTAAAGTAGACGGATATCATCACTTTGAAACTATAAGATCAGAAGTATTTGAAGAATTATCAATAGGTATAAAAGAATTATTTGAATAGGTATTCAAGCCTAGAAGATAATTATAAAAGCTATCAAAATGTAATAATATACATTTTGATAGCTTTTTTGTTTTGAAGTTATACAATGAAACTATAAATAAATCTAATACTCAAAGCACTGAGTATAATGTGTTTATTAATCTTAAGGCAGAACTAGCGAAGCAGTATATAAATACAATTCTAGAATTTGTACCAAAATGTGTAAGTATCTTTGCGCCTCTTGATATAATAGGCACATTTGCAAATTATAGGGGTATATCTTATGTGTCTTCGGCAGGTGATGATGAAACAATACTATTTACTGTAGTGATTGATGATAGTATGGGGCGTGAGATGAAGGTAAGTATTATTGGGATATAAATTTGATTTTGTAACTTATTAGTAGAGGAGCATCATTTTTAATTTTAAATATGACAGCATTCCCCTAATTTAGCAATGTTAATATGATAGAGTGGAATTAAGAGAATTTTTTAAAATATACTGTAGAAATTTAATATATATATTTCATTTGGGGGTTATGTATAAATGGATTTAAATAAACTTAGAGGCATCTCATTCTCAAATGTACTAAAGCTTAAGGATCAAAGTATTATTCCGTTTTATAATTATGGTTATTTTAAAAAGCTACACAATGGGCATGAAATTTCAGGTTACTGTACTGAATGTGAAGAAAATGGTTTAAATAAGGTTTCGGATAAAACATTAAGTCTTATGACCTATGGAACTCATACAATTGACTATATTGATTACTTAGATGATCCTCCATTACTTAGGGAGGATTGCATAAAGATGGCATGTATCGATAAAAATCAGGAATACAATTCTTTTCAATATCGCCATCTATGGAAAATGAATATATAATACAGTATAACAAAGGAAAGGTACAGTTTTTAGATAAATGTATAATACGGTATTAGTAGAATAGAATCATCTTAAAGTTGATTAATTTAATTTGAATAGAAGGTGAAAAAAGGATGACAGACTTAAATACGTTTATAAAAGGCCAGGAAAACGCATCATTAGATCAAATAAACATTAAGGATATAACTGGCTACTTGCCAATTAATAACTTAATAGATTCAAGGATTTTCTCTAGACTTTTGGATGATGACAAGATGGTAGCTAGCTACAAAATGTATTGGTTGATTGGAATATTAGAGGAAGTTAGCATTGGAAATACAGAGATTGAGTTTAAAAAGCTTATTGCAAGGATGATAGCATCAGCTTGGTACCCTCAACAACAATTCAAATTAAATTTTGGATTTTCTGATAACTTGAAAAAGCCTATTGGGTATGTGGCTTTGAAGAATGAGTTTCCAGTCAATTGCAATGAAAAAGAATTACTGGAATTTTTATATAAAAGTGAAGATAAAGAATTGAACAGAATGATGAAGGAACTTACTTATAATGTACCCTATAGATTGTTATCTCCATTTTTTAAAATTCTAGAGTTTAAAAACAACTCCATTGTAGATTTATCACAAGGTAGCGAAACTTGTTTGTATAAGATAATAAAAGGGGATAAAGATAAAATAGTAATTAATGATTGCTGGGTAACTTATTTGAAGGAAAACTATAGAGTGATTAAATCATGGATTTATTATAAGCTTGTATGTTTTTTGCAAAAGAGAAACCCTAATGTACCGGCTATTGTTTTTAAGCTTGAGGCACCAAAGAGAAGAATGCTTAAAGGAGCAACAGAGCTGTGGAAACAAATAATTAGTGTTAATAGATTAAAAGACATTTATACTGGTTCTGAGTTTAGCAACAGTGCATTTCAGGAGTATGGTGTTCTTAGTATTGACCATTTTATTCCTTGGAGTTTTGTTCTCCATGATCAAATGTGGAATCTAGTACCAACCTTTAAAAATGTTAATAGTAAGAAAAGTGATAAATTGCTCTTATATGATAATTATATAGATGATTTTTGCAGTACGCAATATAAAGCATTTTCCTATATTTGTAATAAGAAGATAAAGCACAGCCTTGAAGAATATGTGGACGTGCTAAATCTAGAGAATCCTTATGAGTACTTTAAACATAGTACACAGGAAACCTTCAGTAAGAATATTAAGCAATGCATTTCACCATTGTATCAAATTGCTTTGAACCAGGGATTCCAGGTGGTTGATAGGGTTATTTAGAGAAATAAATAGTAATCTGAGCCGAAATTATGTAAGAAGTAGAATTAAACTTTATTAGTAAAGACTATGTTGAAAAGTATAAAAAGGTAGGATGAGAATCAATAATGAAGGAATATAACAAATTAGTCAGGGATTTAATTCCTGAGGTAGTAGAGAAAAGTGGCAAAAAGTTTGATACACATATAGCGAAGACGGACGAGTATAAAAAATTACTTGAAGCAAAGCTTTTGGAAGAAGTTAATGAATATATGGAAGACAATAATTTAGAGGAATTAGCAGATGTGTTGGAGGTATTGGTGGGACTCGCTGGTTATCTTGGGTATACAGAAGAGGAATTGTTTGATAGAAGGAAGGAAAAGAAAGAGCAACGTGGTGGATTTGATGGGGGATTGTGCTTGAGAGGGTTTGGGAATAGGGTTAATACTTTACTGCTGAAAGACGTGTGTGGGTGCTATTAGCTACTAGCATAAGAAAAAAGATGTAGTATCAAAAGGTGCTTAGAGGAATCTAGAGGTGCCAATGCTATGTCTTCATGATATTAGAATTGATTATAATGATTATGTAGCTCAATTTGATTTTATTATAATCCATTATAAATTCATAATGGTATTAGAAGCTAAAAAGCTTAATGGAGATATAGAAATTACACGTAGTGGTGACTTTATAAGAAGTCTAAAAAGTAATTCGGGTAAGGTGTTTAAGAAAGAAGGAATGTATAGTCCAATATCACAAAATGAACGTCATGTTAATATACTTAGAGAGATTTTAGTAAAGGAAAGTAATATAAAAACTCTTCCAATAAAATCAGCTGTTGTACTTGCTAATCCAAAAACAATTGTGAATAAGAACAAGGCTCCAAAGAGTATTCAGAATAATATATATAAATATGACCAAATTACAAATCTATTAAATAAAGAAATAAAGGATGATAAGAATACCAAAAATATGCTTGAAAAATATATGTACGAGATATCAGATTTTCTTGTTAAAAATAATAAACCCATATCAATGAATAATATGGCTAAGTACTCATTAACAGAAGCAGATCTCATAAAAGAAAAACAAGAGAATCATACTGAAGAAAATATAAATCAAGTTGAAAAAAGTTGTAATTATGAGAATACTAAAAATGATGATACAGAGATGTATGAATTACTTAAACAATATAGACTTAATACATCTAAGGGAGCAGGTATTAAAGCATACCTTATATTTAACAATGAAGAATTAGATTTATTAGTTCAGAGTAGACCAAAAACAAAAGATGCACTTCAACAAGTTAAAGGATTTGGGGCAAAAAAACTTGAGAAGTATGGGGATGGGATATTGGAGATTATAAATATAGGAAAACAATAATTGTGGGAGGGTATATAACAATAATGGGTGGTTTTTAAATTGATAAGATGGGTACCGTAGAAAAATCATACAAAGTTATAATTTAAGAAGTATCGGCTAAAGGACATCATATAAGGAGGCTTTATGAAAATTCTTAATAATAAATATTATAATGAATCATTACTTAAACTCATTGAGGTAGAAAGCGAGACAGAATTTGATAAAAGCGTAAAGGATATTTTACAAACATTTTCAGCCTATATAGTGAACTATGATGAAGACTATCTTTATAATTACAAATTTATTGACAGTCATATTGAACCTTTTTTAATCTCATTAAGAAAAGCAGTAAGTCTTCAAAAGAAATGTAAAAATATTGAAAAAATAATTAGTGATCCAATTCAAGGTTTAATTGAATTTATAAATGTACTTAAATATAATTATAAAGCTAGCTTAACTATAAAAATTAATGAAGCTATTGAAATCAGTACTTCAAATAAGGATGATAAAGATGTTATTAAAATTGATATGATT
The DNA here is from genome assembly GCF_051278035.1 of Clostridium sp. GTDB lineage: Bacteria > Bacillota > Clostridia > Clostridiales > Clostridiaceae > Clostridium_AD. Next base: position 894 of record NZ_JBNMNU010000034.1, on the reverse strand, counting down.
AACCCACCATCAGTAAATTCTTTGAAATATGATAATGAGTTTGATATTAAAGTGATTTTTAAATATGATGAAATTGAATATCAGAGAAACTATAAGAGGGTATCAATAATGGAATTGATGGAGAAGAAGACAATACAAAGAAAAAAAATCATATAAGTATAGTTGAGATAATAAAAGAGATACTAGATAAATTTGCTAATCATATAATTTTGTTGAATCAATTAGATAGTATAATGGTATATTTGGACAATGTAGATTATTCTGTTTTTAATATAAGGAATATATACTTTACCTTTGTAGATTTTAAGTATAGCCCATTAAAATGTAAAGTAAGTTTTAATCGATTTAGTAACAAAGCTTTTGAGTTCTTGGTAAATGAAAAAGCTACTTTAGATCTTAGCAATGGATCTATTAATTTTTATGCTGAGGATAAAGATGGTGAAAAATGGAATGGGAATTTATTAATAACTAAGTCCATAGGGGATTTTAAAAGTGAATTGAAAAGTAAATTAAATAATAGAAGCAATAATTAAAATCGTAAAAAATAATAAGAAAGCGAGCGATAATAATGGAAGAAAACAATCTACGGAAAATACTGCTTAGTGATGCGAATATTTACAAAGCCATACTGTCAGTTGATTCATATATATTCAATCCTCAATTAATGGACAAAGATGATTTAGAATTATATTATGAGTTAAAAGATAAATTCAATTACAATCTTTATTTTAAATCAAATAAAAATGGGACAGGTCTTATTAACGATATTAGAGAAAATATAATAAATGTTATCGGAGTCTGTCAACATAGTTGTCGCAATTTTTAATTTTAATCTTTTTATGATAATGCTTTTTCTATGACAACAAGCTCTTCTTCCTTTATTGGATTTAATGC
>NZ_JBNMNU010000033.1:0-30858 GCF_051278035.1 Clostridium sp. | reverse complement strand
GAATTTGCTCTATTGTCTCCAAGAAAAAAGTAGCTATCTTCTGGCACTTCAAATTTTATGCCTGCTTTCCCACCTGGATATGCAACATAACTCTCATCTATTTGCATTCCATTTATATATATTGATCCATCTTCTTTAATATCTATTTCATCATTGGGTAGTCCAATAAGCCTCTTTATTAAATCTTCCCCTGATTCATCCTCACCCAATTCATCAGAATGAAAGACTACTATATCACCATGTTTAAGATTGTTTTTATTATGAACCCTTGTTACTAAAATCTTATCATTTAAGTTTATGGTTGGTAGCATTGATCCCGTTGGGACCGTTACATTAAAGAAAATAAGCTTATTTATAATAAATGCTATTATAATGGCTGCAATTATAGGCAAAACCCAATCTTGAAATATCCTTTTTATAGTAATCATTATTATCCCCTCTCAAATCTAATCCATTAATATTTTATCACAATATTTATAATATAACAGTATTTATATTTATTCCTTATAAATAATCAATAAATTCATTATGATTTTTAAAAACCCTAAGTAGCGGTAGACTCAAAAAAATCTAGCATTTTCTTACTATGCTAGATCTAACATTTCTACTTATTTTCTCTGTGCAAAATGTTCCATGATTTTTGCCCATATACGTTTTGTTTCGTCAAATTCCCCATAATGTTTCTCCACATTTCTATGGTATTTTTCTAGTTCAGTTAAGATATTCATAAACTCTGGTTTTCCAAAATAAGCACATATTTTAGGCAGTGTAACACTTAGCTGTTCCCGCATCTCTTTAATCTTTTCCGTGTAGTGCTCTGGTTGAGTTATATATAGTAATAGTGGCTTATACCGAACCCATCCTATACATGCATTATAAAAGCGAATGGTAATCTTGTCTGTATCAGCTTTTATAAACTTCAATTTAATCGGAAGAACACCTTCTAAAAGATGATTATATGTTGAAAAGCCATCATGAAAAGTGTAACATGGAACTCTCATGATTTTTCGATCACTTAGACAAGTACTTAAAAAAGTATCCTCTCCTCTGGCTCCTGGTGGATTATAAAACGGGAAAATACGCTTAGGATCCGTAAGGTTAATACATAAATTAGCCCCTGATATGAATTTAGAACGATTTATTTCCTCAATCTCTTCCGCATCATCTCTTGTCAATATGTTTGTATCAGCATAAGTTACCCCGCCATTCTTCATAACATCTTTCAGCTTGTCCCAATTAACTATATCATTACTAATAGCTTCAATAAAAGATCGGAAATCGCTTTCCTTCATAGTGTCATTAAATTCCATATACGGAATAGGCGATATGTAACCGCAGTGATTTCCGTGGGTCATATCAGCTTCTGTAATATATTTAAGATGTTGTGCCAAAACATGCTGACCTCCCCAAATCGCAGTATTCCTGGTATTCGTCACTGCCATAGGGTATTCGTCGTCATCAAGAAAAACTAGATAATCCATATCTTTTTTTATAGCGTTATACAGTACCGCATTACGCTGAGCCGCATACCCCTTACCAAAAATCATATGTATTTCATCAATATTCAGCACATTTTCTCTGATTAAATAGTCAATTTCTTCCTTTGTTTCTACACTTCCTATAAATACGCTGCTATCAATACTCTTCACTAAATCTGGGTGTACATTAGTGTAATCCGTTATTTTAGTTTTACGATAAAAAAGATCATATGCAACAAAAAGATTCAAACTAATCCTTTTGTTTGCTACTAGTCCAGATTCCTTCCAGTTTTTTATGTTAGTTCTGAGCACCTTTTGAAAACTCTTTCTACCAGTGGCAAACCCTATTGCAACTTTTATGTCTTTATCATTCTGCATTTAATCACTCCCTATTCATATAAAATGTATGTAAAATTATTTCTATATTAGCATTATACCATAAATATTCCATAAAATCCTATAAATAAAGACCACAATTAATTCAAAACTGCCTTCATTTTATAATTTACTAATATAAAGAGGTATTTTAAATACAATTATAGAATATATAGTTTCTAAATGAAAAAAAAAAATATATAGTCAGGGGACAACCATATGAATAATTCATTAAAAATTAACCTAGGAAAGAAAAAATCAGTTACCACCATAAGCATTCTTATATTGACTATGCTATTTACATTGTTGCTACCTGGATGTAGCGGAGAAGACTTTGGAACTAAACTTACTTTTGGAGACAACAACGAACTATATTACACTGATATTATAAAGATAACTGAAGCGCAATCTCTTGGAGATTACTTGATTAACGAGGGTTTTTTTAAAGAGGACGACAATGAAAGATCTGTGCAATTAAATAAGGAAGGAACTACTTACGAATTTCGCATAGTAATAAAGAAGGGTCTTGAGCAAGATGATGATACAATAGACATAATGAAAATATTCACCACCGAATTATCAGAGAATGTATTTAATGGAGCAAGTGTAGATATCCATCTTTGTGATGATACATTTAAAACTTTAAGAGTAGTAGTAGCACAATAATTCACTTTAAATAAAACTTTCTATTTTTTTATATTCTCCAATACCCTTTGAATTTCCACTTCTGTAAGTAACCGATACTGACCTTTTTCAAGAGATTTATCTAACATTAATTCTCCGATGGAAACCCTCTTCAAATACACCACGTAACAGCCTACTGACTTTAACATACGTTTGACTTGGTGCCTCCGTCCCTCCGAAATAGTAAGATATCCAGAAACAACAGTCTGCTCATACTGATCCGAATCTATGTTACATAAATTAACATTAGGTATTTCTTCTTTAAAATCTCTATACATCCCATGTTTTTGCACTTCTATTTTTGCAGGTTTTGTTAGTATTTCACCTTTTCCTAAGTAAATCCCTTGCTCTAATTGCTTTCTATCTTCCTCGTAAATAGTCCCCAAGGCCCAAAAAAAATAAGTTTTTTCAACATGTTTTTGTGGGTACATTAACTTATGTTCAAAGTCTCCGTCGTTTGTAAGTAACAATAATCCTTCTGTATCTTTATCTAATCTGCCAACATGAAATACTCCATTCATGTTAACATTATTAAAAAAATCAAATACCGTTTTATTAACTGTATCCACTCTTGCAGTAATGTAGCCAGCTGGTTTATTAAACATATAATATACTTTCCCTGTATAAACAACTACTTTTGAAAGGTACTCGATAACATCATCGTTTTCGTTGATTTCTATTGCAGGTTTTGTTATAACGTCTCCATTTACCTCAACCATACCCTCTGCGATATAAGTTCTAACCTTTTTCCTCATTCCAATATCCGATTGTGCTAAAAATTTATCTAATCTCATATTTCATTACTTCTCTTTCTCTATAATATTATTTTATATACATTCAAAATATATCCTCATTCAACATAATATTCAATATATTTTTTATTGTTTTGCTTCCTATAACTCTATTATATATCTATTTTAGTTATAAAAATATGTTTAAAATAGGAATTTTTAAATAATCATATCAACTATTGTTTTTACATGGAATTACAATGATAAATATTTATTTATTCGCTTTACATTAACTGTATATTGGAATATGATTAACTTGTAATTATTATATTAAAAGAGGTGTATAATGGAAATTAAACCAATAAAACACAGTAAATTAATAAAACACAATAAATTAATAATGAAAATACAATCACTAAAAGGCATTTTTTTTGTAAAAGCTAGCCTTATTTCTATTTCCATTTTTCTTATTTTATTTTTCGGTATATCAATGTTTTTCAGCACTCATTTTTATTTTGATACTACAATTAATAACATAAATGCCTTTGGTAAAACCGTAAAAGAATTAGATGAATTACTATTATTAAAATCTAAATCATACACACTAGAACTTGTAGAACGAAACGGTGTTAAAGAACAAATTGGATCTACCGATATTGAACTCAAATATAATGCAAAGGATAAAATTCAAGAATTAAAAAATAATCAGCATTCTCTCAAGTGGATTAATTCGCTCTTTAACCAAAAGACTTATGAAATAGACGACATAGTAACATACAATGAAAAACTATTAAAAGAGCATTTTGATAAACTGTCTTGTTTTGATACTGCAAATATAGTTGAACCTCAAAATGCTAACTTTGAATATAATGGTGCCGGCTATGTAATTGTAAATGAAATTATGGGTACTAAAGTGAACAGCGATACTTTGTACACAAATGTTGTAAATGCAATTCTTAGGGGCGAGCCGACCATCAATTTGGAGGATAAAAATCATTATATAAATCCAAAGTACACCTCTATTTCTAAAAAAATTATTGACACTAAATTATTGCTTAATAAATACATATCCTCAGAATTAACTTATACCTTTACAGGTGGCAAAGAGATTATAGATGCTTCTCTAGTAAATACTTGGATCACAGTTAACGAAAACCTTGAAGTCTCGTTTGATGAAGAGAAAATGAAAAGTCATCTATCTAAATTAAATGATAATTATGATACCTATGGCAACCAAAGAGAATTTTCTACCTCCCTTGGAACAACAATAAATACTAACGGGGGAAATTATGGGTGGTTAGTTAACCGTAAAGGAGAAGTCGCTGATTTAATTCTGTCTATAAAAGATGGACAACCCGTAGAGAAAGAACCCAGATATATACAAACCGCAATGACTCATGCTATTAATGATATTGGAAATACCTATGTGGAAATTAATATGACAAAACAGCATTTATGGTTTTATAAGGATAGTGCTCTTATAGCAGAGGGACCTGTGGTTACTGGTAATGTAAGCAAAAATTATGGAACACCTAAAGGTGTTTATATCCTAGCATATAAAGCAAGAAATGCAACATTAAAGGGAGAGAATTATAGTACGAATGTCAAAGTATTTATGCCCTTTAACGGTGGAATTGGAATACATGATGCTAGCTTCAGATCATCCTTTGGAGGAGATATATATTTAAAAAAGGGCTCTCATGGCTGTGTAAACGCACCACCAGCTTTAGCACAAAAAATATTTAATAACATTGATGAAAGGACTCCAGTTGTTTGCTATTAGAATTTGTATAAGTATAGCCCTTTAGGTTAATAACCTTAAAGGGCTATACTTTTTTCTATCTCTTTATCATGTACCACAAAAGGTCCGGTAAGGACTTGTTGACGACTCAGGAAGTGTTGAGTAATCTGTCTGCTCTTTTGAGTATGCGCAAGGACTTGAAAGAACATCAAGCAGCCTATCCATTACACTATAGTCTCCCTTACTCACTGCGGCTTCTAGTGCATCTTCTACCCGGTGGTTTCGAGGTATTATAGCGGGATTATTGCTTCGCATCAATTGATACGAGGAGGCTTTTGTTTCCTGCTGCCTTCCTAATCTCTCTTGCCATGACTCATGCCAATGCGCAAATCCTGTGGTTCCAAACAGGGTATCCTCGCGCGTCTTATCAGTAGTTAATGCACTAAAGGTGTTGGTGTAATCCGACGCATGCTTCTGCATCATACTGAGTAGATTGTTAATAAGAGTTTCATCCTGTAGCTCTTCATTAAATATCCCTAGTTTTGATCTCATTCCTGTAAGCCAATTAGATTGATACAAATTAGTAAAATCTGAAATCGCATTTTGAGCAAGTTTTACAGCCTGATCCTGATCTCGATGCAACAGTGGCAATAGCGTTTCAGCAAATCTTGCCAGATTCCATGCTGCAATACTTGGCTGATTACCGTAGGAATATCTTCCATTAATGTCAATAGAACTGAATACCGTTTTTGGGTCATAAGCATCCATAAATGCGCAAGGACCATAATCAATAGTTTCTCCACTAAGTGCCATGTTGTCTGTGTTCATCACCCCGTGAATAAACCCAACCAGTTGCCATTTGGCAATTAACGCAGCTTGACGCTTGATTACTTCCTGAAGTAAAAAAAGATAAGGATTCTCATTATTTTCAACCTGTAGAAAATGTCTTTGCAATGTATAATCAGCAAGAGCTTTAAGCTCATGCACAGTGCACCATTTTGAAACATACTGGAAGGTTCCAACGCGCAGATGACTGTCAGACACGCGGGTCATAATTGCGCCAGACAGTTCAGTTTCGCGGATTACTAACTCGCCCGTTGTCACCACCGCTAAACTACGTGTAGTTGCAATACCTAGAGCATACATTGCTTCGCTAATAATGTGTTCACGCAGCATTGATCCAAGTGTTGCTCGACCATCACCTCCACGGGAGTATGGCGTTTTCCCTGAACCCTTGAGCTGAATATCAACCCTCTTACCTAATGGAGTGATCTGCTCCCCAAGTAGTACCGCACGACCATCGCCAAGCATTGTAAAATGCCCAAATTGATGACCTGCATATGCTTGAGCAAGAGGCAAAGCATTTTCAGGAATAAGATTCCCGGAAAGCGCAGCTAAGCCATCTCGACTTTTAAGTGTCTCTGCACTTAGCCCCAGAGATGACGCCAACGGATAATTAAAAATGATAAGCTTCGGTGAGCATACTGGCGTTGATTTGACTCTGGTAAAAAGTGATTTTGGCAGATGAGCATAACTGTTATCTAAGTTCCACCCTACTTCTGTTTTTTCTTTTATCTCAGTCATCATATCGCCTCTCTTACTTTGTCTATTTTTAAACTCTTGTTTAATAATAGTATAACCAATTTTATTCCTGTATGATGCAGAAAAAATTTACCTGCAACGATTTTAATTGTATGCTTTTTTAGTAGTTTAAATCTGAGCAATTTTTTATATGAAATATTCATTATTAATAGTATAATTAAGTAAATATATTGATTTACAGTATTAGTATTCCAGTAAGTATTATTGAATTCTTTATATAATTAAATTTAATACAAAGGAGATGTTTAAGATATGCGTCAATTAAGCGATATTGTTATGAGTAGAGCATCAAGCATTGAACAAAAGGTATATGTAAAATCATCTCTTGTTGGTATAAGTCATGGTCTTGAAGATATGGTAACAGAGTTCAAATTAGAATCAGAAATTTTTGTAGCCTTTCAAAAATTCGAATTTTTTATGATAGAGTATGAAAGGTATAAAACTCTTGATAATTTTTGTAAAAAATTATATATATTTGCTAGAAATATTAATTTTGATAGTGTAAAAGATTTTAAAAATACAGTATTTATTGAACTAGATGCAGATGACTCAATGACCGATGAATGGGATATTATTATAAACCACCCTGAGCATCCCGCTATTTTTTTGAGTAAGGAAATATTTTATTCGGAGCCTCCAAAAGAAGATCAATTTAGAAAATTTAATGGATTTTTAAGTTTTTCCACAGATATACTGTTAGAATCATTAAAAGTAATGAAGAGTAAATTAACTTATTATGGTGTTTATTATGATATACCAAATATAAATTTGAAAAAAAGTGAGCAAGAGGTCGAAACTAAAAAGATTAGCTTTTTCCTAAATCGTACACTTAGTGAGATAGAAGATAAGAATACTCAATTGATAACGAAAAATAGCTTGCTTGAGAGTTCAGTGAACTAGAATATCGAATTGACAGACGAAATTATAAAGCGTTTATGTTATGCAGCTGAATATAATGATGAAGATACTGCATTACATATGGTTAGGATAAGTTTATATTCATCATTTTTATATAATATTATAGAAACATCTGAAGCTAAAAATAAATTAATGAATTATGCTGCTTTGATGCATGATATTGGAAAGATAGGAATTGCGGATGCAATTCTCCTGAAACCAGGTAAGCTAACACCTAATGAATTCAATACAATGAAAACTCATACAATAATTGGTGAAAAGATTCTTGGTAATTCAAAATGAGACGTTATCAATATGGGTTGTGAAGTAGCATTAAATCATCATGAAAAATGGGATGGCAGTGGTTACCCATCAGGGCTTATAGGCAATAATATTCCTTTGACCGCTAGAATAGTAGCTATTGCAGATGTTTTTGATGCATTAGCTAACGAGAGAGTATATAAAAAAGCTTATCCTATTGAGACCTGTATCAAAATATTAAAAGAAGAAAGAAATAAACATTTTGATGGAGAATTAGTAGATCTTTTTCTAAGTAACATTGATACAATTTTGAGGTATAAGGACATCCTCGATTTAAAGTTTAAACAAGTAAAAAACGAAGATGTTTTTACTTTAATTTTCAATGATTCTTTAGATGTATTTATAAAAAATTTAAAGGATAAACAAACTATATTAGTAAAATAGTATTTTTTTAGAAAAAGAGTATAAAGAGCCTAGAGTAATTAAAGTGGACCCTATGTTAAACTGTCTACCTTATAGGGCCCATTATATACAAAGTTTTTGCTACCTTTTTAAATTATCGCATGACTACATTTTCTTTTATTAATTATGCTAAATTTAAATCCTTAATGCAGTATACTTCTTATAATTTTCTCTCTATCCTCGCCACGCACTCAACATGTGCCGTTTGTGGAAACATATCAACTGGTTGAATCTCTAAAGTCTTATATCCCAGTTCATCTAAAATTCCAAGGTCGCGAGCTAAAGTACCTGGATCACAAGAAACGTAGACTATAGTTTTAGGTCCCATATTACTTATAGCTTCTAAAAGAATTTTATCGCATCCTTTTCTCGGTGGATCTACAACCACTACGTCAGCTTGTACTCCATCACGAATAAGCTTTGGAATAATCTTTTCTGCCTCGCCTACTAAAAAATCTGTATTATGTATATCGTTTTCGCTTGCATTCATCTTAGCATTTTCAATTGCTTCTTGCACTATTTCTACGCCATACACCTTTTTAGCCTTCTTAGATAAAAATAGTGATATAGTACCTGTACCACAATAAGCATCCAGCACCACTTCTCCACCGCTTAAATTTGCATATTCTAGAGCTTTACTGTAGAGTGTTTCAGTTTGAAGTGAATTAACTTGGAAAAATGACAGCGGAGAAACTTGAAATTTAAATTCTCCTATATAATCAGTTATAGCATCTTTTCCCCAAAGTGTTACTGAGCGTGCGCCAAGTATTACATTTGTTTTTTCACTGTTTATATTTTGCACTATGCTTACAATTCCTTGAATCTTTTTAGTCATTATCGCTATAAATTCGGCGCTATGTAGAATTTCTTTACCATTTGTAACCAATACAACCATTATTTCTCCTGTTTTAGATCCTTTCCGAATCATAATATGACGTAGCGATCCCTTTTGGGTTACCTCATTATAACTCTGAATATTGTACTCACTCATCCATTGTCTTGTAAGTTTTACCACAACATCTGCTACTTTATCTTGAATATAACAGGTTTCCATGTTTACTATGTCATGACTCCGCTCCGCATAAAATCCAATACACACCTCTCCGTTTTTATTGGACACAGGTAATTGAACCTTATTCCTATAATTATAGGGATTCTCCATTCCGAGCGACGGGTGTATTACCACTGCTTCTAATTTTCCAATTCTACTTATAGCTTCTTTTACTCTATTAGTTTTAAAATCTAATTGCGCATTATAGTCTATATGTTGTATATTACAGCCTCCGCAGCTTTTATATATACTGCAAACCGGCTCTACTCTGCTAGGTGATACTTCAATTACCTCTAATAATTTACCAAAGGCAAAATTCTTAGAAACCTTAACAATTTTTATTTTTACCTTTTCTCCTAGGACTGCACCAGCTACAAAAACCGTGAAATTGTCTATTTTACCTACCCCTTCACCTTGATACCCCATGTTTTCTATATTCATTATATAATCCACGTTTTTTTCAACTGGAATAACATAATTCTCAAATTTTCTCTTACTTTTCATAATTATTTTCCTCCATCCTATACCTATTGCTATTAATCTATATTATCCACTACCATCTATATTCCAGTGGTAGTGAATAAAGCCTTTCACCCCACCCTTGAAAGAGTGTGATTAAAGGCTTTTGTTGTAAATATAATTTTAAAAACAACTTCATAATTTACTTATTCTTCAAAAGTATCACATTGTGTTTTAACATTATTTATCTCACCTATGTCTTCAATTAAAATGTTCTTTGCTCTACATATTTTTTTCTCATTATGAATACATCTTGTAGCTTCACATCTAATCCTTGGAGTCATTACTATAGAATCCTGATTAAATACTTGTTTAAGTTCACCTACTACATTTATATTAAGTACATTAGCTAATGAATTCTTGAGGCCCCTACTAGCAAAGGTTTCACAACATGTTAACTCACTCTTTTTGACATCTGGCACTGAAATATTAATAGTAATCGCAGAACATATTTCAGATGTGTTGTTAACGCAATCTGTTGCAGTACAACTTAGTATCCCCTTCATGGTAATACCTCCCACTGTTTATTATTTATTTTTATAGCTTACAATTTATTATACTATAAATTTAAAAAATAAATATAATAAACAGCAAAATACTTTCATTATTCTTTAAATGTCTCACATTTTGTTCGGTCACTTGTTATAGCACCCATTCCACTGACCATAATATTATCTGCGGCACATAGACTATTTGCATTATGCATGCAACTTGAAGCATTACACCTGATATTTGGACTCATAACGATAGACTCACTGTTAAATGCTTGTTTCACTTCACCAAGTACATTCATATTTAATGCATTCGATAAAGCATTCTTTATTCCCTTTTCTACAAATGTTTCACATTGTGTTTTTTCACTACTATGAGCATTTGACCCAAAAACATTAATAGTCATTGCTGAGCATACTCCAGACATGTTATTAACACAATTTGCAGCACTACAACTTAAAGTTCCACTCATGTTCACCACTCCTCACACTTATTTTTAATTATAGTTTGTAATTTTAGCTTTTTTTATACCAATCTATTGAAAATCAAAGTGACTTTTACTTAAATTAAATAAAAAATTAAAGGACAAATAACATACTTTATAAAAATGCCCTAATTTATAATTAAAATAAATTAGGGCATTACTAATTATAGGTCTAACTATCATTAGTATTCATATTAGGGAGGTGCTTTTATGTATTATATATTGCTTGCAGTTATATCTATTGTTGTGTGCTATAAATTTGGGGATTGGAGAAATTGGAGAAGATATTATTCAACAATTTTATTTTTTATTTTGAGTGATGCTATTTGTAATCTTTTAACGTATAATCATACGTTATGGCAGTATGAAACAAAAATATTAAATAGCACGTTCTGTGATTTATTTATTTGTATAACAGTATATCCAAGTATAGTAATGTTATTTATTCCTAATTTTCCTGAAAAAACAATAAAAATCATAACTCATATTTCATATTATGTTGCTATTTTTACTATAGCAGAATGGATTGGTATAAAGCTCGGATATTTCGCTCATTTTAACGGTTGGAACATGTGGTTTTCTACTATATTTAATTATATATTGTTCTCGGTAGTATATCTTCATTATAAAAAGCCATTGTATGCTTGGGGTATTGCACTTATAAGTCCTCATATTTTATTCTTTTTAATGCAAATACCATATAACAGTATACGGTAGTATTGATCAAGATCACTATTATAATTTACATTGTTATCGGAGGAATTAATTATGAACATAGATTATATATTAGACATTATTGGATGGATTATAACAATAGGATTGTTATTCAAGTTTATCCCTAAAAACAAAATTCGGGAAGCACATGTTGCATTTCTCTTCAAACAAGTTCTTACATGGGTACTTGGTTTAGCTGTAGTGCAGTATAAACTTATAGAATATCCAGTTAGGCTATTTCCATATGCCACTAAAACAAGTTTTAGCTTTGAATATTTTATATATCCTTCTCTTTGTGCAATTTTCAATGTTAACTACCCCCAAAATAAAAAACTCTTTGGTCAGTTTATGTACTATTGCTATTACTGTACTGCAATTACAATTGTAGAAGTATACGTAGAAAAACATACAGATATTTTACAATACATACATTGGACTTGGTATATAACCTGGATTTCACTTTTTATTACTTTTTACTGTACTAGAACCTATTATGTATGGTTCTTTAAACTCAAAAATAAAACAGAATAATTAACCCTTTAATATAATAAGTGTAAAAATAAAAATGGCGTAAAAATAAAAAAAAGCACCATATAGGTGCTATAAAATAAATCAGTTGCCAAATTGTTTTATTCATATTTATAGTTTTAACCATAATTGTTTTAAATATACAATTAATTGCTAATATTTACTTTATTTATAATTTAAAAAAAGATTGCCAGTTTAATGGCAATCTTTTTTAATCTAAAAACTAGTTTTTTTACAATTTTTTAATTATTTTGTGTTAGCTCTACCACTGTACACAATTCCTCTAGCTGTGTTCATTGTTATAAATGAACCTGTTTTAATGATATCCGTTGCTCCCTTTGCATTATATATTATAGGGATTTCTTTAGCTGTGCATATTATAAGAACATTTGCACTAGGCTCTCCTTGCTCTACAATAATTCCTGAAACCTTATCTATTATATCCAAATAATCATTGGTCAATGTTTCCACTACTAGGATATCGCCATCTCTCATAGTGTCAGTAGCTTCATGTGTATTTTTTGCATAATGAGCTGTTCCATATGCTGATTTACCTATATTACCTTTACCTTGAAGTAATATATTCCCAACAATATGAACCTTCATCATGTTTGTGCTACCCACAAAATTCACTGGAATTCCAGCAGCAATAACTACTAAATCTCCTTTTTCTACAATTCCTGACTGTAATGCAATTTTAACAGACTTATCTATAAGTTCATCTGTAGAATTAGATTTTTCTGCACATATTGGAATTACGCCCCAATTTAATGCGAGACTTCTAGCAACTTTTTCATATGGAGTAACTGCTATAACAGGACATTCAGGTCTATAAGTTGAAACTTTTCTAGCTGTATTACCACTTTGAGTTGCAGTAATAATGGCAGAAGCATTGAGCTCCATAGCTGTACTACAGGTGGCTAAACTAATAGCATTTGGAACGTTCGGAATATGCTGTTTTCTCTTTTTCTTTAAGTTTTGCGTATAATCAAGAGCCTCTTCAGCGCTTTGTGCAATTTTAGACATTATCATTACTGTCTCTACTGGATATTTACCACTAGCAGTTTCACCACTGAGCATTATAGCATCTGTACCATCAAATATAGCATTTGCTACGTCTGAGGACTCTGCTCTAGTTGGCCTAGGATTTCTCATCATAGAATCTAACATTTGAGTAGCTGTTATAACTGCCTTTCCAGCAACATTACATTTTTCAATAATCATTTTTTGTACTATAGGAACTTCTTCAGTAGGAATTTCAACTCCTAAATCTCCTCTTGCAACCATAATACCATCAGAGAATTTAATAATATCATCGATATTATTAACCCCTTCTCTATTTTCAATCTTAGAGAATATTTGTATATCTTCTCCGCCATTTTCATTAAGTACACGTCTTATATGAAGTACATCAGCAGCTTTTCTTACAAAAGATGCTGCAACAATATCAACTTCCTGTGAAGCACCAAATTTTAAATCTTCAATGTCTTGCTCTGTAAGTGAAGGCAGATTTATTGAAACTCCTGGAACATTAACTCCTTTATGGTTACCTATCATACCAGTGTTTGCAACTACGCAGTCAATTCTTTTTCCTTTTATATCATTAACTAGAAGTCCTACTAAGCCATCATCTATTAAAATAGTATCATTAATTTTAACATCTTTATATAATTCTTCATATGTTACTGAACAAATAGTTTCATCTCCAACAACTTCCTCACCACAAACGACTGTAAATTTTGCTCCTTCTTTTAATTCAACTTTACCAGCTGCAAAATTTCCCGTTCTTATTTCTGGTCCTTTAGTATCTAGTATTATAGCAATATGCTTATTGTGTTCTGCCCTTAAATCCTTTACTAAATCCATTCTTATCTTATGTTCTGCATGATCACCATGAGAAAAGTTATGCCTTGAAGCATCCATTCCCACTTCAATTAAACTTTTTATAATTTCCCTATTATCACTTGCTGGTCCTACTGTACATATAATTTTAGTTTTTTTCATAAATTAATCTCCTCATTAAAAAATATTTTTTTGTGTTTTAATCGTTTGTTAAGTTATTTTAACATTATCTATTATATAATTTAGTAAGAAAGAATCTTTGATATTTCATAAAGTTCCTCATTAAATACCCTAGGCATATCTAGTGCAGTATTAATGTCTTCATCAAATATTTTACCATCCCTCATACCAATTACTCGTCCTGATTTGCCTTCTATAAGCACTTCTACAGCTGCTACTCCCATTTTTGATGCTAGCATTCTATCGAATGCACTTGGACTTCCACCTCTTTGAATATGTCCGAGTATTGTAGCTCTTGATTCAATTCCAGTTGTTTCTTCAACTTGCTTTGCAAGCTCATTTGCTCCACCTACACCCTCAGCAAGCATTATTAGGTTATGCATCTTACCTCTTATCTTACCTTCAAATATAGTTTTGCATAATTCATCAATTTCATACCCTTTTTCAGGAATTATTACACTTTCAGCTCCGCCACCAATCCCAGCATACAAGGCTATATCTCCACAATTTCTTCCCATTACCTCAACTACACTAATTCTTTCATGAGAACTTGAAGTATCTCGAATTTTATTTATAGCATCAAGTACTGTATTTAAAGCTGTATCAAATCCTATGGCATATTCAGTATACGGCAAATCATTATCTATAGTTCCAGGAATTCCAACAGTTGCAATGCCCATTTCGGATAAAAGTTGCGCCCCTGCAAAAGATCCATCTCCTCCAATTACTACAAGGCCATCTATGCCAAATACTCTTAACACATTAGCTGCTTTTGTTCTTCCAGCTTCAGTTTTAAACTCTTCACAACGAGCAGTTCTAAGAATAGTTCCACCTTTGTGGATTATATCCGATACAGAATGTCTATTCATTTCAAAAAATTCGCCATTTATAAGTCCACTGTATCCTCTTTGTACCCCCATAACTTTTATACCTTTATATATACCCATTCTAACTACGGCTCTAAGTGCTGCATTCATTCCTGGCGCATCTCCACCACTTGTTAGTACCGCTATCGTCTTCATAAACATTCCTCCTTATATTTCTTTTTATAAATTTTCATCGTTGTCTAAGGTACAAAATAATTATTCATATTTTAATCCTTGTCCCACAGGGCCAGATTAGGTCCCACTATGGTTATAATCCACCCCTGTCATCTAAAAAAAATACCTTACTATCCAAAATACTCTTATACTCTAATATTATACAAAATTCTTAAAATATTCAACGTTTTTCGCAAAAAAAAATATTTTTTTTCTAACTACCCTAGCATTGTGGCATTGAAACCTTTAAATGGCTAAAAACGGGAGAAAAATAATTCTCCCATATTGTTTTGTATAACAGAGTCCTTTATTGTATTTTTATGTTGTTTTTTCCGAATATATTTCTTAGAACTTCCATGGTATCTAATTCTTCACTTAGCCAAAAGGCTTTATCTACAGCATACATTTTCCTTGGCTCTTTTGTGCAAAGATAAACTGCAGTACTTCCTCTATAAATAGCTAAGTTCTGCTTTATCTTTTTTAGTGCATCCTTCATCATAATTTCATTTTCTACTAATATGTAAATTTTTTCACTATTAATTCTTACTAGTGCTTTAACATCTTCACATAATATCTTTGGTTGTTCCTCTTCCCTAATGCTTACTCGCCCTTTTATTATAACTATTTCATCCTCTTCCATTAAGGATTTACATTTTTCAAAGGTCTTAGGAAAAACTATAACTTCTACACTGGCGTATAAATCTTCTAAATTAATAAAAGCCATCATATCATTGTTTTTAGTCATTTTTTTAGAAACAGATGATATTATGCCACCGATAATAACTTTATCACCATCTTGAAGTTTAAAGCTTTCACTAAGTATGGCGTTACCATCTTCAAGGCCTTCCTCCACAACAATGTCAGATATCCTTGTATCCGTTTGTATATTTAGAGTCTCTTCATACTCGTCTAGTGGATGCCCAGATAAATATATTCCTGTCATTTCTTTTTCCATAGCTAAAAGGTATTTCTTTTTAAATTCTTTAATATTAGGATACTCTATTTCGAAATTATTATAATCATTTTCAAAATCTAAAAATAAATTTATTTGTCCCGAGATATTTCTCTTCCTATCACTATTTACTCCATCCAATACTTTTTCATATATTGCTAGCAGTTGTGACCTATGAACTTTAAAATCATCAAAGGCACCTGACTTAATAAGGCTTTCTACCGCTCTTTTGTTTACACAAGAAGTATCTATTTTATTACAAAAATCCATGAATCCTGTAAACTTACCTTTTTCTTCACGATTTTTCACAATACTATCTATTACATTTACTCCTACATTTTTTAGGGCTGTAAGACCGAACCTTATAGTGTCACCTTTTACAGTAAATCCTGCAAAACTTTCGTTTATGCTAGGTGGAAGAACTCCAATGTTTATTTGCACTGCATACCTAGTATAAAAGGCTATTTTTTCACTAGCACCCTTTACGCTGTTGAGCATAGCAGCTATAAATTCTGTTGGATAATAACACATTAAATAAGCTGTTTGGTAACCTACAACAGCATAAGCTGCAGCATGGGATTTATTGACATTTATTTACAATAAGGCTGTTTATCCTTATCTCTCTATATCTCTACAGAGTATCGGACTATCTCATTACCCTAATAATTTACTTGCTAATTATTGGGGTACAGGGCACTCGTGGGTTTTTACCATCCATCAACATATTTATGTTGATTAGGATTCCTTAACCTAGTCTCTGAACCTTAATCCTATTACTAGGACTCTTGGCTGCGGATTAACCAATCCTTAAACTTTTTACTATACCTTTGGCATTACCCATTGACCTTATGTCTATTACTAGCATAAGTTAGTATTTAAGGCTCTAAGATTTTTCCTGCAATTCACCCTGTTTTCTTTATAAATTACTTCATAAAGGCACTCAAAACTTTTAACCATTTACTGTATTTTCTTTCTAAATATATAGTCGAATTATGATACAAATAATTAAATAAGTACTGTGCATCACACTTAGCAGTTACTCTTAAGCACTTAATTTCTTCAGTTTTTGTGTTGGTAATTATATAATGGCTTAAATTCATTATGATTACTATCTTCTCTATGAACTCCTTTGTTCCTAATATCATAAACGTATATGCTGGGTATTCATATTTTTTAGTAACACAGCTAACCTTATGGTAGCTACTATGTTTACTTAATATGATACTACCATCTCCATCAAAATATCCTCTTATAAAATGTCTAAGAAGGACTTCTGGTATATTAGGTATATTATTCAACGTTAATGATTTATTAGGGTACAGTCCTATATTTCTCAGAGAATTAGCCATTATTTCAGATGAAAAATTTAAAACATAGCCTTCCTTTGAATTCTTAAATCCACCTTTTTTACTTTTTCTAATTGTCCCTGTAAAATCTAGTAGTATGGCTATTTGTTCTAATATTTCTCTATCATTTAATCCCAAAACAATATTGTTAAAGTGCTCATCACCTACATATCCGTCCGCATATAAAAGACCTAGAATATATGCCTTTTGTTCATTATCTATATTTTCAAAGAAACTTTCATTTAACGTATACCTGTTTAGCCTCTTTGTATTTATTCCAGCATCTTTCAAAACCCTTGATATAGCTCTTTCGGATATATTTAACATATCTGATATTTCATCAAACATCAAATGTGCTTTATCATAATAAGTGCTTATAACTATTTGTCTATCACATTCGCCTAATTTATTGTATGGTAACTTACCACTAACTTTCATACTTTCACCTCACAAATATTTTTAGCAAGGTGTAAGTATTTTATACAGTACATGATTAAAATACGAATGCATACGACGCAAAATCCATCATTTGATCAAATATACGGTTTGCCGCCACTTCTGTAATCCCATTACGCAGGCATCCTTCTACTTCAATGTTTCCATCTGTATCAACTATTCCATTGATGAAGTTATACCTTTCTTCTTCCATAACTTTATGTTTCTTTTTAGACATAGCACGACGTACAAGGTCAGATCTTCCCATGGAATATCCTGCAAGTTTTCTAACAATATCCATAACCTGTTCTTGATACACCATTACTCCATAAGTAACACCTAATATTTCCTCAAGCCTTGGAGTTTCATATTCCACCTTATCCATACTATTTTTATTTCTTATATAGCGTGGAATTTCCGCCATAGGACCCGGTCTATATAAACTTATTCCCGCAATAACATCCTCTAAATTGTCAGGTTTAAGTTCCTTCATAAAGCTGGTCATTCCTGCAGATTCAAGTTGGAATATACCTACAGTTTTCCCTTCCCCAATCATCTTATAGACCTTATGGTCCTCAATATCCAAATTATCCAAATCTATGCTAACATTTCGATTGTCGAATATAAAATCCACACAATCTCTCATAACTGTAAGTGTTCTAAGCCCTAGAAAATCCATCTTTAAAAGGCCAAGCTCCTCAAGGGTCCCCATAGGAAATTGCGTTACTATCATTTCATCGTTTTTCTGAAGAGGCACATAGTTCACAAGTGGCTTTGAGGCAATAACCACACCTGCTGCATGAGTAGAGCTATGCCTTGGAAGTCCCTCTAGTGCCTTTGCTATATCTATAAGTGCTTCAACGCGTTCATCATCCTCATATAAGGCATTAAGCTCGCCATTCATCTCGAGAGCCTTATCTATAGTTATACCAATTACAGTTGGAATCATCTTAGCAATTCTATCTACCTCTGCATAAGAATAATTCATAGCCCTTCCAACGTCCCTTATACAAGCTCTAGGAGCCATGGTTCCAAATGTTATGATTTGGGACACATTCTCCTTGCCATACTTCTCCACTACATAATCAATTACTGCTTGACGTCCCTCGTAACAAAAATCCGAGTCTATATCTGGCATCGAAACTCTCTCCGGGTTAAGAAATCGTTCAAAAATTAAATTGTATTTAATAGGATCTATCTTAGTTATGCCTAAAGAATAAGCCACTATAGATCCTGCCGCAGAACCTCTACCTGGACCAGTTGGAATATCATGTTCCACTGCAAATTTCATAAAATCCCATACTATAAGAAAATAATCTACAAAACCCATTTGTCTTATTATATCAAGCTCATACTGCAGCCTCTCTACATAGCCCTTAGCATCCACATTCAATTCGGCTATTTTATTAATACTATCTATGGAGTAACCTGTTCCGGCAGCTTCACTAAATACCTCATACAACTCTCCTATACCCTTGTAACAGCATTCCTTTAGAAATCCATAAGGATCTACCTCCTCAGGTAGTGGGAACCTTGGCAGCTTAGATACATGAAATTCATAATCAAAATTACAAGACTCTGCAATTTTCACTGTATTCCTTAAAGCATCCTTGACATAAGCAAAGGCTTTTTCCATTTCGACTGGAGATTTAAGATAAAATTGATCAGAAGGGTATCTCATTCTATTTTCTTCATCCACAGTTTTTGCTGTTTGAATACATAGGAGTACATCATGAGCCTTAGCATCCTCTTGCACAATATAATGAGTATCATTTGTACAAATTAAAGGAATTCCAGTTTCCTCAGACATTTTAACTAAAAGTTCATTTACCTTAAGTTGATCCTGCATGCCATGATATTGTAATTCCAAGTAAAAACCATCTTTGAATATTTCTTGATATTGAAGTGCTATTTCCTTAGCTTTTTCATAATTATCATGAAGAAGATAACTTTGAACCTCACCACCAAGACAAGCGCTACTAGCGATTATCCCTTCACTATGTTTCATCAAAAACTCATGATCAACCCTTGGTTTATAATAAAAACCCTCAATGGAAGCCGCTGATACTATCCTCATCAAATTTTCATAACCCACTTCGTTCTTAACTAGGAGCACTAAATGGTGAGTTTGATTTTCTCTATCTGTTTGCTTTATATTCATGGATTTAGCTGCTATGTATATTTCACAACCAATAATAGGTTTAATGCCTTGCGCCTTTGCCTGTTTATAAAATTCTACGCATCCGTACATAACACCATGATCTGTAATAGCAATGCTCTTCATCCCTAGTTCTACGGCTTTAGATATAAGATCTTTAATTTTTCCTGATCCATCTAGTAAGCTGTACTCCGTATGAACATGAAGATGTACAAAACTTCCTAGATCCTCACTCTCTGATTTTTGGTGCATATTTTTCACTTCCCCTCAAACCATAAATTATCGCATAATTTTGTTATAATACTAATTAATTGTAGCCTTTAACTCTCAAAGTCCACTATTTTAGAATCTTCTAACATAGGTTTTAAATACTTTAGAACATTATTTACATGATACTCATGCACTGCGTATGTTTCCATATCCTCTAGGCAATCAAACCTAGTAATTAGTGCTAAGTCGTAAGACCGCCCAGTATGCATCACATCAATTCCCACCTCAATGATCTTAAGCTGAGGTATATTCCCCTCCATGCTAAGTAGAATATCTCTAGCCTCGCTTGTTTGCTTCTTTTCCTTTAGCTTGAAAAATACTATATGAGTAAACATAATAATTCCTCCTTATATTTATACTTTTTTATATATTTTAGCTGAAATCATGGCCTTTGCCACAGGTTCCTTGTTTTTATTGTACATACTAATTTCCACCTTAGAAAAGCTTCTACCATTATCAAGAATTTCTGTATATATATCTATATCGCTACCGATTTGTACTGGCTTTAGAAAATATGTAGATATACTATCCACTGAAATATTAATATTATTATTTTGTCTGAGTGCCATTATCCCCATAGTTGATAATAGCATATTTAGTGAGCTCCAAGAAGCCGTTCCAATAGGGTCTAACATTTGAGGGATAACCTGCCCATTAAAATGTAGTCTCTCTCCCTCAGAAGTGCAACTAAAACTGTTTAAAATAAGATCCTCTATAGTTTCTGCAATTTGAGGCTGCCTTAGTGCAAACTCCATTGCCCTTATAACATGTTCTATAGTTAGAACCCCCACTACCTTCTTCTTCTGAACCACAGGACAAATCTTAATTCCATCCCACCCCATAATATGAGCGGCATAAGCTACAGTAGTTTTAGGAGTAACACTTATAGGGTACTTGTTCATAATTTTTACAATTAATTCATTATCGTCATTGTGTCCTTGTAGATCTCTTAAAGTCACTATTCCAATAAGCCTCATATTCTCATCTAACACTGGATATCGCTCATGATTAGTTTTTGCCATTATTTTTCTAAGCATAGCAACAGTATCAGTACCCATAAGGCAGGTAATATTAACATCCATAACATCTTCCACTAAAATAATTTCCTTTTTAATCATGCTTTCATAAATAGCCTTGTTTATCATACTTGCTACTGTAAAAGTATCATACGTAGAAGATAGTACTGGTATACCTTTTTTATTAGCTAAATTCTTGATTTTTGCACTACAATCAAATCCTCCAGTAATAAGTACCGCAGATTCATTTTCAAGGGCAAGCTGTTGTACCTCTTCACGATTTCCAACAATAAGTAAATAACCTGGCCCTATATACTTACTTATGTTTTCTACATTCATAGCACCTATTATAAATTTATTTAAACTCTTGTTTATGCCTACATTTCCACCTAAAATTGTTGCGTCAAGGATATTAGTAACTTCAGCATAAGTTAAACTTTTAATATTCTTCTTATCTACCTTAGCCACTCTTATGGTTCCAACCCTAGGTATAGTGCTTACAATACCCATTTCTTCAGCTTCTTTTATAGTTCTATATACTGTACCATCGCTAAGAGCAAGTTCACTACTTACTCGCCTTACTGATATTTTTGTTCCAACTTTTAGAGACTGAATATAATTAATAATCTCTTCACGCTTTGACATAAGATTTAGAACCTTCCTTCGCTTCTTAATTCTTCAGCAATCTTCTCTATCCTTCTTAATCTGTGATTAACCCCAGATTTGCCCACTGGCGGCTCAAGTATTGAACCAAGTTCTTTTAATGATTCATCAGGATATTCCATTCTGAGCTCTGCAATCTCCCTTAGATTTTTAGGAAGTCTCCGGAAACCTAATTCCCTTTGTATTAATTTAATACTTTCCACTTGTCTTACCGATGCATTTACTGTCTTACTAAGATTTGCAGTTTCACAGTTTACAAGCCTATTAACATTGTTTCTCATTTCCTTCATTATTCTTACATTCTCAAGGAATAATAATGAGGTGTGTGCACCAATTATATTAAGCAGGTCAACAATCTGCTCACCCTCTTTAATATAAATTACATAACTACTCTTTCTTTGAATTATCTTTGCAAATAATCCATAACTATTAATAAGTGTGCAAAGTTCTAATGCATAGTCATTATCATGTGTAACAAATTCTACGTGATAATTTTTCTCTGGATTACTAATGCTTCCGCCGCCTAAAAAGGCACCTCTTATGTACTTACGTTTACATTCCTCAGCATCAATTAGCCTTTCTGGTATAGTATAATCTATTGAAAAGAAATTCCCATCTTCTAGTACTGCCACTTCCTTTAAAAGTTCTTTTACTCCCATTTCTTCTGTAATTATAACCACATAAACATTGTTTTTCTTAAGAGAATTACTTCTCTTAACAAGGAGCCTAGGATGAATTTCGAAATGTTCCTTTAATAATTTAAAAATAAGTCTCGCTATAGCAGGATTTTCAGTAGTTACTTGAAAATTTATTTGTTTACTTGACCCAAGTCCAATTGTTCCACTAACCTTCATTATTGCTGCCAGTTCAGCCATGGCTTCTTTCTTACTCATTTCTGTGAATCTACAAATTTCATTTTTTACCTTAGACGAAAATGACATTATTCTGCTCCTTATTATCTTTATTTTCCTTTAGACCTTGGGACACGTAAAAGTAATCTATTATTTGTTTTTGTCATAGAATAATTTTTTATCCATAATTGTTTCCATTAAAATAGCAGCAAGCTTATCTTCATCATGTCTCACATGGCCTTTTATCACCTTAACAAAATCGCTCTTAATTACTCTTATGCCAAGCTTTGTAACTTCTTTTTCATTTATATTAACCATAATAGAATTATCCTTTAGGTATAAATCTTCTAAATCACTACTTATTTTTCCTACGTTTACTAAAGCGCAATCAATAACCTCAAAGTGTGTATGTTTAGTAATAGCATCAATATGGTCTTTAACACCATAATTATCACTTTCACCTGGTTGAGTCATGATATTGGAAACATAAATTCTTAATGCTTTTGTTTTCCGTATTGCATCTCGTATTTCCCTTACTAGCAGGTTTGGAATAATACTAGTATAAAGACTTCCAGGACCTATTATCACTGCATCTGCGTCATTTATGGCGCTTAACGCTTCCTTAATTGCTTTAGCATCTTTAGGTTCTATAAAAACCTCATCAATTGTACTATTGTATTCTAAGACAGCTTTAGGTATATTGGATTCTCCACAGATTATTTTTCCGTTTTTAAGCTTTGCCTTTAAAATCATATTATCTAACGTAACTGGAATAACCTTTCCTGTTACAGCCAGTACCGAACTCATTTTCTGAACAGCTTCTTCAAAATTATTTGAAATCCCATCCATTGCAGCTAAAAACAAATTCCCAAAACTTTGGTCCTTAAGTCTACCATCTTTAAATCTATATTGTAATAATTCCTCTAATAGTGGCTCAGTATCCGCTAAAGCCAAAATACAATTTCTAATATCACCTGGAGGAAGAATCCCCAAATCTTCTCTTAAAACGCCTGACCCCCCACCATCATCTGCTACTGTAACTATTGCAGTTATATTGTGGGTATATTTCTTTAACCCACGGAGCATGGTTGATAAGCCAGTACCTCCTCCGATTACTACAATTTTGGGCCCTTTCAAAAGAATCCTATTTTTATATGCTGGGTCACCTAGCTTTGTAGGATCAAAAGCACCATATAGATTCGCTGTATTTATTAGCGTAATAAAATACTTAACAATTTTTACTAGTGCTACATATATACTTAGCGCTCCAAGCGCTGTTAATAATACCGAAAACCCTATTTCTGTAGGGGAAAAATATTTTTTGTTTACAAACTCAACGATTCCAAAAAACGTCAAAATAAATCCGAAAATCCCTAGAAGAATCCATCTTTTTATATTAATTGAAAGTTTAAAAAAATCCCTTAGAATCATAACTTACCTTTCCCTCTATTTACATCTTCATTTATATCTCTGTGATCTATATTAACCTTATAGCCACTATGCTCTAATATTTCATAGATCTTATTGGCTATAGCTACAGATCTGTGTCTTCCACCTGTGCAACCTATAGAAACTATGAGTTGTCTTTTTCCTTCTTTTTTATAATTGGGAATCAGATAAATCAACATATCTTGGAGCTTATCTACAAATGTTTTAGTCCCTTCAAAATCTAATACATAATCTCTAACAGGTTTATCATTACCGGAATACTGCTTAAGCTCAGGAATATAATATGGATTAGGCAAAAACCTAACATCAAATACTAAATCTGAATCCACAGGTATTCCATATTTAAACCCAAAAGAAAGCACAGTTATTATAATTTTAGTTTCTATTTGACCTTCTTCACTGTAAAGATTATTTATTTTTTCTTTAAGCTGCCTTGCCGAAAGTTTAGTTGTATCAATTATATGGTCAGCACGCTCACGTACATCCTTAAGTTTTTTTCTTTCAGACGCAATTCCATTTAAAACTCTTCCCTCTGGTGCTAGTGGATGTTTTCTTCTTGTCTCTTTATATCTTTTAATAAGTGCTTCATCCGAAGCCTCTAAAAATAAAATTTCATACTTATACCCTTCATTTTTAAGAAAGGTTAGGCTTTCAAATAAATCGTCGAAAAACTTTCCACCTCTAATATCTATAACCAGTGCTATTTTATCTATATTTCCGTTAGTTTGATAACACGCTTCCGCAAATTTTGGTATTACTGTAGGTGGTAAATTATCCACACAAAAGAAGCCCAAATCCTCGAGATTCCGTATAGTTTGTGTTTTACCTGCACCTGATAATCCTGTCAATATAAGAAATCTCATTAAAAAAACCTCCTCTAAAAAATTATATAATATATTTTTTAAATCTATTTTACTAATACAATTTTATTCTTTAATTATAACACATTTGTGTATACTTAATCATAAAAAAATGCACAGAAGCTTAACTTGCTGTGCATTAAATATTCTTGTTTTTATTATAATAGATGCCTATATTTAGTGTTGTAAATCTTCTCCCCAAATCTTTACTTCAGTGTAAAGTTTCACTCCAAATTTTTCTTCAACTTGATTTTGTACAATAAGAATCAAGTCCAAAATGTCCTTTGCACTGGAGTTTTTCCTATTAATAATAAATCCAGAATGTTTCTCAGAAACCTGAGCATCTCCGACGCTCGTTCCTTTTAAACCACATTCTTGTATAAGAAGACTTGCATAATGACCATCTGGCCTCTTAAATGTGCTGCCTGCCGAAGGATATTCTAGTGGTTGTTTATCACTTCTTATTTTTGCAAGATGGTCCATCCTTGCTTTTATAACTTCTTTGTCTCCTTCTTGAAGACATAAAGTAACACGCGCTACTGCATGACCGTGTTTTAAAATTGCACTACTTCTATAAGAAAGCTCCATTTCACCGTTAGTTAAATTTAATAAGTTACCCTCAGTATCAATAGCTAACATACTTTCCATAACCATAGACATCTCGCCATCATAAGCCCCAGCATTCATAGCTGCCGCGCCACCAATACTTCCTGGAATCCCGCTTGCAAATTCCATGCCTTTAAGTCCTGCACCTAAAGCTCGCTGCGCCACATCGTATAATGTAGCTCCACTTTCCGCGATTATTTTATTTCCTTGTATGTCGATTTTATTAAGATTAGATAACTTTATAACTACTCCTCTAATTCCACCGTCTTTCACTAGCAAATTAGACCCATTACCAATCAAAAAATAATTAATTTTATTTTCATTACAAATTTTTATTACAGCTGAAACTTGATTAACGTCTTCTGGTGTTACTAAAATGTCAGCTGGTCCGCCTACTTTAAAATAAGTATGGTTTTTCATATGTTCTTGTAATTTTATATTTGCTCTATCTACTACTTCATCTAATTTTTTAATTAATTCCGCATATCGCTTCATATTCAACTCCTTGAAAAAATTAATATTTTTTATACTCTTATAGCCTAAACCATATTATTAGTAGTATAAAATTATAACTCCTTTATCTTACCCTTTTTCTTAAGATAATTCAACAGTTTAATCTCATCATTATTCATTATTAATTCCTCGGGCATATTAATTTCTTCTAAAAGTTCATGCACAAGGTTAAAATCCCCTATATCAAAGCAAGTATGAGCATCACTGCCTATAATTATTTTAACTCCATATCCCTTGCAAAGCATGGCAATTTTAAAACAATTATCCTCACTTCCTTTTCTTGAACCTTTAAGAGAGCTATTGTTTAGCTCAATTATAATATCTTTCTCCAATGCCTTTTTTACCATAGCTTCCTTGCATATTGGAAAAACAGGATTTCCACTATGTCCTATAATATGAACATTGGGATTATCCATAGCCCCTATAATTGCCCTAGTATTCTCCTGCGCTGTTCCAGGTTTTACACACACATCATGTAAACTTGCAATCATAAAATCTAACTTTTTCTCAATATAATCCGGAATATCTAAATTTCCATCATAATCCATAATATTTGCTTCGCAACCTCTTAGTATAGTCACTCCATCTATGACTCTAGGTATCACTCTTATATTACCAAAATAAAATAGATGCGGTCCCCCTGGCATTTCCGGACCATGCTCCGTTGTTCCGAGTATCTTTATGCCCTTCGCCTTTGCCGCTCTCACATTCTCAAGCAATGTGGTATAAGCATGACCACTTACTATACTATGAGTATGTGCATCAACTACGTATTTCATATATTCCACCTCTTTCGTTATTTACTATTTTTAAAATATTCTAAAACACACTCCGCCGCCTTACTATCCATTGAAGGTGTCTCCATTAGTTCAGTGCTACTCGCAATTTTTATATTATCAATACTACCAAACTTTTTTAATAGCTCTCGTCTTCTCTTTTCTCCTATATTGGGTATATTATCTAATATAGAATATAGCGTTCTTTTATCTCTAAGTGTCCTGTGGTAAGTAATGGCAAATCTATGCACTTCATCCTGTATTCTAGTAACTAAATGCATACTTTGAGAATTGCTTTTCATAATCAACTCTATATTATTATATATCAGACCTCTAGTTTTGTGCTTATCATCCTTTACCATACCACAAACAGGTATATTAATGTTAAGACTACTTAAAACCTCTAAGGCAACATTAACTTGCCCTTTGCCCCCGTCCATAAAAATCAAATCAGGGAAAACGCAAAATTTACCCTTGCTTAATTCTAAATTTCTCTCTTTTATCTTTTCTACTTCCTGAAGACCACGAATAAACCTTCGTTCTAGAATTTCTCTCATACTATCATAATCGTTTGCTCCTATGACAGATTTTATTTTAAACCTTCTATAATCGCTGTTTTTTGGTTTTCCATTTTCAAATACCACCATACTACCTACAGAATCTACGCCCATAATATTTGATATATCGTAGGATTCAATTCTATCCGGTATTTCATCAAAATTTAATAAGACTGCAAGCTCCTGCAATGCTATTTTTTGAATTTCTTTATCATGTTTGTCTTTTAACTTAAATCCTTCTAGTGTTAGCTTAGCATTATTTTCCACCATATCTAATGTCTTTTTCTTTTCTCCCTTTTGCGGAATTTTAATAGTAACGACTGCTTCTTTTTTGTCGCTAAGCCACTGCTGCAAAATTTCGCCCTCATTAATAAAAGGAACATATATTGTTTTAGGAATAAATGCCGTCCCCCCATAGAATCTCTTTATAAATCCTTCTATAAGTTCACTTCCTAACTCATCTGCTGCATCATCTAATATAAAATGTTCTCTTCCTATTATCTTCCCATCTCTAAGAAAAAATACCTGGAGGCAAACATCTTTTTCATGAATATATAAATTAATAAAATCTTCATTTTCACAATTCCCTATTACAATCTTTTGCTTATCATTTATTTTATCTATAGCTATAATTTTATCTCGAAACATAGCTGCGCTTTCAAATTCCAAACGTTGCGATGCATCTTCCATCTCTTGCCTTAGCCCAATTTTTATATTCTTATCTTTCCCCGTAAGTAAATCCACCGTATTTTTTATTATTTTCCCGTAATCTGCTTTGCTTATAAACCCAGCACAAGGGGCTTTGCAAAGGCCAATATGATAATTCAAACAAGGCCTTGTATTAGGTAGTTCCTCTTTAATTGTTCGCTTACAAGTTCTAAGCGGAAAAATTTTTTTTATAAGCTCCATAACGCTATATACTGCTGCTGAATCTGTGTAGGGTCCAAAATATTTACATCCATCACTTGCAATATTTCTAGTTACAAAAACCCTTGGGAATTCCTCATTAATAGTTATCTTTATAAAAGGATAGTGCTTATCGTCTTTTAACAAAATGTTATATCTTGGGCTATGCTTTTTAATAAGATTACACTCGAGTATTAGTGCCTCCATTTCTGAATCCGTTACTATATACTCAAATTCAGCTATATTTTTCACCATGGCTCTTACTTTTTCAGAATGGCTTTTTGAACTTTGAAAATATTGTCTCACTCTATTTTTTAGTATTTTAGCCTTGCCTACATATATTATTTCACCAAGATTATTTCTCATAAGATAAACTCCAGGTACCTCCGGAAGAATCTTTAGTTGATATTCAAAATCAAACACATTTGAAACCCCCTTTTAAGTCTAGTCCAAATCATTGACCCGCATTAATTTATCACAGTATTTTTGGAAGTACACAAGCTGTATATATCAGCCCAAATACCATAATTATTCCTTCTATAATTCCACCTATTTTAGATCCCACCTGATAGGTACATGGAAACTTGAATTTTTTCTTTAAAAAGGGATAAAATAGTGGAATCCCCATTTTAGTAAACATATCGCCTACTAAATGAGATCCAAATCCTATAGTAAATGGATACACAAGTGGCGGAAGTGAGTATTTACTACAAGTATATCCTATCAATATCATAAATAACATCATTCCTGTTAAACTATGTAGAAGTCCATTTCTATGAGTCGAAAACCCAATAATTATAAATGATATTGCCAAAGATTTAAGGGCAATTTCATTAGTATACAAGAAATCAAACCATAGTATTATTATCCCCAAACAAACATATATAGTCACTTTAGTCTTTTTATTTTTAAATGGTAATATGTACTTATTAATCATACTTTTAGGATGATCTATATCGGGAAGTATTGAGGCTAAAATAACCACAATCAGACCAATATAAGTAAATTTCCCGGGCAATTTATTACAAATTGCTACATACATCATACCACCAATACCCGCATGGGTCTTCCCTGTCATCTATAGTCACCTTCTCTATCTCGTCATCACCTATGGTGCGCGTTTTTTCTACAAAATATAATACAGTCAGATAATGTTTTCATATCTGACTGTATTATATCACTATTATGCACATATGTTCGTGTATTTTTATTATTACTTTAAATAAGCACTGATAAGTGCCTTAGTTATAACGGCGGCCTTTCCACTACCATATCCACCTTCTTCTACTATTACAGCTATGGCAATCCGAGGATTTTCATAAGGCGCGAAGCCAACAAACCAGGAATGTGCTGTCATCGCTTTGCCATTTGAATCATTATGATCCGCAGTTCCTGTTTTTCCACCAATTTCTATTCCTTGAATAGCTACACTTGTCCCCGTGCCTTCAGTAACTACACCTTTCATTAAATCTTTCATAATTGCGGAATTTTCCTTTGACATTACTTCTTCCATTGATTTAGGTTCTATTTTCTTTAGAGATTTACCCTTACTATTCATTATTTCGCTAACAAGCATAGGTTGCATCATAACGCCATCGTTAGCAACAGTGCTTGCAACTAATGCCATTTCCATAGGAGTAGCTAAAACCGCAGCCTGCCCTATAGCGCTTTGTGCAATATTGCCTTTCTCATTACTTTTGTAAGAAGGAAATCTGCTATTTTCTATTGTTAAACCCTGCGCTGGAGTATCTCTATTAAAGTAAAACTTTTCTGCCGTTTCTTTAAGCGCATTATTTCCTAATTCAATACCTAAAGTACCAAAAACTACATTACTAGAATGCACATAGGCACCAGTAAAATCAATATTTCCATAAGCATGTTTACCAGCATTCTCCAAAGATGAACTTTCATTGAAGACTAACTTACCATTATCCTCGAATTCCCTATTGTAAACATCAGGAATGTTTTCTAAAGCACTTATAGCAGTAATGGTTTTAAATATAGACCCTGGCGGATACATCCCTGATACCGCTCTATTAAGTAGTGGTACATCTTTATTTGCAAGTATTCCACTCCACTCTTTAGCCAAATTATTAGGGTCATAAGATGGCAATGACACCATGGCCAAAACTTCACCCGTTTTAGGATTAAGGGCCACAACGGCGCCCTTTAGTTTTGTCTTAACCAGTTCATCATAAGCTACTTTCTGAAGTTTAGAATCAAGTGTAGTTTTTAAACTATTTCCAACCTTATTCTCCTCCTCTTTATCAAAGGAGAACAACTTCGAAGCTCCTGTTTGAGTCCCCATAAGCTCTTGATCGTATTTTTTTTCAAGACCTGTAAGTCCATACACTGGATTAATATATCCTATAGCATGAGTAAAAGCCTCCCCGCCCAAATATTTTACCTTTTGAGAGGT
>NZ_JBNMNU010000032.1:0-30875 GCF_051278035.1 Clostridium sp. | reverse complement strand
GCTTGCAAAACAACAATAAAATTTTTCTCAACTATACAATTATTAAGATAAATATTATTTTTTTTACAATTTTTAGTGGGGGAGTTTTGGGTTAGAATATGGGGGAGTTTTCACTTGACAAATACAATATGACCTTAAATTAGACACAAAGTCTAAAAAAGGCATAAGCATTATAGGTAGTGAGACTAATAAAAATAAACTGCTAGAAGAATTAAATAAGCTAGAATATAGTGATCCTCAAAATAAAGAAGAACGTCATAATCGACTTATTCTAGAAATATTAAAGCAAGAAGAACCACAAAAAATATATTATTATTCAAGTATTTTAATGGTTAGTGAAGGAACAATTAATAATGATTTAGATAATATAGAAAAGTGGTTTTTAAAAAACAATATAAACGTAGTTAGAAGATCTGGACTTGGAATTTATCTAGAGTTTAAAGAAGAAGATTACAGAAAAGCATGTATGAGATATGTATATCGAAATACACAGGATCCACTATGTAAATTATTTGATTTAGTAGAACCTAATATTGTAAACAATGTAATCGATTCGATAAAAAAATTAAAAGACAATAAATTAAGTGGAATGACTGAAAGTTCTTATACAGAACTTATAATATATTTGTCCATAATGACAAAACGAATAATAATTGGAAAGAAAAACGAAATAGAAAAAAGCATAGGTTTAACATCACAAAACATTAAACGTTATGAGTTTGTAATAGAATTAATCTCTATACTAAGTGAGCAGTTTTCAGCAGAATACACTACTACAGAAATAATAGATTTATATATATATATAGAAGGTGCCAAATTACAACACATAAATGAAAATGAAGATATATTTGATATAGAACCTGACATTAGGTATATGATATATGAAATGATTGAGCAGTACGATAGTGCTATAGCTTATCGACTTAAACAGGATACAGATTTTATAAAAGGTTTAATAGCTCATGTAAGACCAACAATTATACGTTTGCAGCATGGAATTGAAATTCAAAATCCATTCCAAAATGAGATTAAAAGTTTATACCCAAAGGTATATGCAAAAGCTCAGAGAGTTGCAAAGGTAATTGAAGATAAATTTAGTCTTAAGGTTCCAGAACAGGAATTAGGGCTAATAGCAATACATTTTGGAGGAGCGGAGGTAAGACTAAAAAGGGATTATAAATATAGTAGAAAAGCAAATGTAGGAGTTGTTTGTTATAGTGGAATTGGAATATCTGCGTTACTATCTTCAAGGATATCTCACATTTTCTACGATAGAGTAAGGGTACTAACTCTTTCTATTAGTGAATTATCATCTGATAAAATGCAAGAGGTTGAAATTTTAATATCTACTTTTGATATAAGCAATTCTAACTACAATTATATTAAGGTAAATCCAATGCTAACAGAGAGAGATGTTTTAATAATTTCTGAAGAAATAGAAAACGTCTTAAATAATACCACCCCAAGTATAGGTAGTGAAAAGGTAGATACACTTACTCAAGTGCATGAAATAGGTTTAGTAACTAAAGAAATAAGCTCCATTATTAAAAACTTTGAGCTATATACTGTAAAATCAGGGATTAAAATGGATGAAGTTATGACATTTGTAAGTGAAGTGGTAGGAGCGGATGAAGATGGAAAGAATCATATATATAATGATTTAAAGAAAAGAGAGAAATTATCTACTCAAGTTATACCAGAGTTTAAATTTGTGTTATTACATGCAAAGACAAACGGAGTAGATGAATCTAAATTCATATTAATAAAGCCTGAGAGAGCACACTTTGAAGATGAATATTTTTCTAAATCAAAGGTGATTGTAGTTATGTTAATACCGAAAGATGACCTACGAGGGATACTAGCAATATCAAGTATAAGTAGTGCTATATTTGATGATGAATTATTCTTAGATGATATAAAGAGTGGAAACAAAGAGGCTGTAAAAAGCTATATTGAAAGAATATTAAAAGAATATCTTTCAGAACGAATAAAAAAATTATAAACAATAGGAGATAGATAATATGTTAAGAGAAATGGTAAAAAACAATATAAATGTTGTAGATGAAGT
Source organism: Clostridium sp. (assembly GCF_051278035.1). GTDB lineage: Bacteria > Bacillota > Clostridia > Clostridiales > Clostridiaceae > Clostridium_AD. The sequence continues at coordinate 28,807 of NZ_JBNMNU010000032.1, read as the reverse complement.
GTCATGTTGGCAAGAAGCAATTAAAGTTGCTGCTGCTCCATTAAAGGAAAAAGGATTTATAAAAGAAGAGTATATTAGTGCAATGGTAGAAAATGTAGTGAAAAACGGTCCATATATAGTTATTATGCCAGGCATTGCTATGCCACACTCTAGACCAGAACATGGAGTGTTAAAAACAGGAGTATCACTTTTAAAATTATCAAAAAGTGTGAAATTTCCAGAAGATAAAGATGTAGAATTGATTATTGTTTTAGCTGCAAATGATTCAGAAACGCATTTGCAATTAATATCCGGGCTAACAGATTTACTTATGGAAGAGGAATCAATGGAAAAATTATTCTTAGCTAAATCTAAGGAAGAGGTACTTGAGTGTATATGCTAGATAAAGTTAAATCGTATAAGGTTTCAGTTAACACCTTAGAAGTAAATGCAAACTATTACGAAGAAGATATTGAAAATATATTTATACCACTATTAAAACACTTGAAAATTATGAAAAAACGCAAAAAAGGGAAACTCTTGGTTTACCTAGTGGCATCACCTGGAGTTGGTAAAAGTACTTTAGCATCATTCTTAGAATTTCTTTCCAAGAATAGTGAAAATATTGAGGAGATACAAGCAATTGGTCTTGATGGGTTTCACTATCATAAGCAGTATATTAAAAACCACAAAGTAATAATTGATGGAAAAGAAGTTCCTATGGTAGAAGTTAAAGGATGTCCGGAAACATTTAATTTAAGTAAACTAAAGTCAAAAATAAAAGTCTTGAAAAATGAAAGCGTTAAATGGCCAATTTACGATCGAAAGCTACATGATGTGGTAGAAGATCAAATAGTAGTTAGTAAAGAAATCATACTAATTGAGGGTAATTGGCTTTTAATAAATGAAGACGGATGGAGGGACTTAAAGGATTATTGCGATTATAGTATTTTCATTAAAGCTAATGAAACAATGTTAAAGGACAGACTAATACAGCGAAAAATGAAAGGGGGAATATCAGAGGAAGAAGCAATAAAGTTTTATGAAAAAAGCGACAGCACAAATGTAAAAAGAGTATTAAACAATAGTCTAAAGTCTGACTTACAGCTCGAACTATTAAGTAATGGAAAATATATAATGGGGGGTAAATTCAATGGAAACTAGAAAACAAACACAGTTAATTCAAAAGAAAAGCATGAGATCTAAAGTGCAAGCATTTGGTGGATTCCTAACAGCAATGGTTATTCCCAATATGGGTGCATTTATTGCATGGGGGTTTTTAACGGCATTATTCATACCAACAGGATGGATTCCTAGTGAATACTTTGGAAAATTAGTAGGTCCTATGATAACGTTTATGCTTCCTCTATTACTTGCACATACAGGTGGTAAACTTGTATGGGGTGAAAGAGGTGGAGTAGCAGGTGTTATTGGTACTTTTGGATTAATAATAGGGTCAAGTATACCAATGTTCCTAGGGGCAATGGTTATGGGACCGCTTAGTGCATATGTAATAAAGAAATTCGATAAATTTGTTGAAGATAAAATACCTACTGGATTCGAAATGGTAATAAATAACTTCTCATTAGGTATAATCGGATTATTACTTAGCTTAATCTCTTATTCATTAATAGGGCCAATAATTCTACAAGCAAACAATGCAATAACTGTACTAATTGAAGCTTTAGTAAAAACAGGTTTCTTACCGCTTTTATCAGTTATTAATGAACCTGCAAAAGTATTATTTCTAAATAACGTAATTGATCAAGGTATTTACTATCCATTAGGAATGCAAGCATCGTTAGAGGCTGGAAAATCTATTTTCTTTATGGTTGCTTCAAACCCAGGACCAGGACTCGGATTATTGCTTGCATATTCTTTATTTGGGAAAGGTGCATCTAAGAAAACAGCTCCAGGAGCTATAATAATACACTTCTTAGGTGGTATTCATGAAATATACTTCCCATATGTATTAATGAAGCCAATATTAATTGTAAGTATGATATGTGGTGCAGCTTCAGGTATAGTAACCTTCAGCTTATTTAAAGTAGGACTCGTAGCAGGACCAAGCCCAGGATCAATATTTGCATATTTAGCATTAACGCCAAAAGGAAACTTTATAGGAGTAATTTCAGGAGTATTAGTAGCTACAGCAGTAAGCTTTGCAATAACTTCTTTAATATTAAAATCCTCTAAACAAACTGGTGATGAGTTTGAAGAATCACTCAGTAAGTCAAAAGAAATGAAAAAAGAAGGAAAGGATTTATTAAATTCTACATTAGTACAAAATAATGCTGCAGTTAATAAGCAAGTGAAATTTGTTGCATTTGCATGTGATGCAGGCCTTGGAAGCAGTGCAATGGGAGCTAGTGCATTTAGAAAAACAGTAGAAAAAGAAGGTCTATCAGTAATAGTTAAAAACTTTGCTATTGAAAAAGTGCCGCAAGAAGCTGATGTAATTGTGATTCATAAGAGTTTATTAGACAGAACTAGATTAAAATGGCCAAACAAGCGTATAGTTACTATTGAAAACTTTATGAAAGATATAAGTATAAATGAATTATTAGCAGAACTAATTGCACAATAGTAAAAAATAAAGACAATAAGGAGAAGGTGGATTATGAAGACTAGAGCAGCAGTTTTAGCTGGGAAAAATAAAATATACATTAGAGAATTTGAGTTGCCAGAAATTGCAGAAGATGAATTACTTGTAAAGGTAATTTCAAATAGTGTTTGTTTATCAACCTATAAAGCGCTAATTAGGGGAGAAGAACACAAAAGGGTTCCAGAAAATGTATCTGAACACCCAGCTATCACAGGCCATGAATTAGCTGGTATTATAGAAAGAGTAGGAAGCAATTTAAAAGATAGATTCAAACAAGGACAAAGATTTATACTACAACCAGCAATGGGGCTTGAATCAGGTTACTCAGCAGGATACAGCTATGAGTACTTTGGAGGAAATGCATCTTATTGTATAATTCCTAAAATAGCAATAGACTTAGGTTGTGTGCTTCCACTTAATGGGACATATTTTGCAAATGCATCTTTGGCAGAACCTATGTCATGCATAATAGGAGCTTTCCACGCTAGTTATCATACAAAGCAATATGTTTATAAACATGATATGGGGATAAAAGAAGGTGGTAAGGTTGCATTACTTGGCTGTGCTGGCCCCATGGGACTCGGGGCCATAGAATACGCTATTAATGGATCAATAAAACCAAGATTAGTTGTAGTTGTAGATATAGACGTAGCAAGATTAAAGAGAGCAGCTAGTTTAATAAAAGTTGAAGATGCCAGAGAAAAAGGTGTTGAATTAATATATCTTAATACAAAAGATATAGATGCAGTAAGTAAGCTAATGGAGTTATCCGGTGGAAAGGGATATGATGATGCATTTGTTTTTGCTGCTGGTAATCAATTAATAGAAAATGCTGATGATATATTATGTAATGATGGCTGCTTAAATTTCTTTGCGGGTCCAACAGATAGTAAGTTTAAGGTTCCATTTAACTTTTATAAAGTTCACTATGAAGGGACTCATATAGTTGGAACATCAGGGGGATCAACGGGGGATATGTTAGAGTCTATAGAGCTGTCTGAAAAGGGAGTTATTAACCCATCCTATATGATAACTCATATAGGTGGATTAAATGCAGCACCAGAAACCATAAAAAATTTACCGAATATTCCAGGAGGAAAGAAGTTGATTTATCCTCATATAGAATTGGAATTAACAGCAATTGAAGACTTTAAAAAGCTGGGTGAAAATAATGAGTTTTATAAAAGGTTATCTGAAATATGTAAGAGAAACAATAATGTTTGGTGTGAAGAAGCAGAGAAGTTTTTGTTAGAGACTCTTGAAAACAAATAAAACAAGGGATGATTTTTACACTGTAAAAGTCTATCATTACAAAATTCCAACCTTAATCTTCATTCTGATATAGATGATCATATTCCTCGCAACTACTGTGCTCATAGTATTTATAAAGTTTAAGATTGTCATAAAGTGAAGTTGAGAGGCTCACAATAGTTACCTATAATTCTCTAGTAAATCTTTTCTAGAAATTGTGGCTACTTGATTATATGTACGGTTCGCCTCCACCATATATATAATCAAGCAGGAAATTTCATTGATTTATTATAAAGGAAAGTAGAGGCTGTATTAGTTATGGTAACTGATATAGCCTTTTTCCTATGTTTATTTTTACATACATGAAACGCGCAAAAAGTATGGGGGACAGCATTGCGGTATGTTTAGTGTTATTGTTTTTAAATATTCCTGTTATTACAAATGCAGTATCAGATACAACACCATTAGTAAATGTACAAAGGTTAGCTGGACTTAATAGAATGGAAACTTCTATTGCCATAGCGAAAGAGCAATATACTGATAAAGTACCAGATGCAGTTGTATTAGCTACAGCTAATAATTTTGCAGATGCCTTAGCTGGTTCAGGGCTTGCTTATAAGCATAATGCACCACTTTTATTAGTTAATAAGAATGTTAGTAACAGCAAAACGGTATTAGAGTATATTACAACAAACTTAAGCAAAGAAAAAAACATCTATATATTAGGTGGTACTGGTGCAGTTAGTAGTGAGATTTCAGATTATCTAACTACAAATGGATATAATATAATTAGACTTGGTGGTAAGGATCGTTATGAAACAAATCAGAAAATAGTCGATTATCTAAAGGTACCTAAAGGTACAAGTATTGTTATAGCTACAGGAAGTAGCTTTGCAGATGCGCTTAGTATATTAAGTATAGCTGATATAAAGGGGTATCCAATATTATTAAATGGTAAAGATAATTTATTAGCTAGCGTTAGTAGTAATATAACTATAGTTAGGTTGGGCGGAAAAGATAGATATGAAACTTCAATGAAGATAATAGAGTATTTTAATCTAGATACAGACACTATAACTTCACTAAAACAACCAATTAGTTATACTTATGGCAACACTTCTGGAAATCTGACAAATGGGGGAAGTGTAGTTAGCGACGGACAATATAATTATTACCTTAATTCAAGTGATGGGTACAAGCTGTACAAGAACAAGCCGGATGGATCATCAAAGTCAAAGATTAGTGATTCAGTATGCGGTTCCCTCAATACAATTGGAGATTGGATTTACTATTCGGATACCATGGTGGGTAAAGGCATATACAAAATGAAAAAAGATGGTTCCTCTAAAACCCTTATAGTTAATTCTCAAACCATGGGTATAGCTGTGGTTAATGATTGGATTTACTATTTGGAAAAAGGCGCTTCTGAATCACAAGAGAATTTTTTATATAAAATAAAAACCGATGGAACAAGTAAGAAAAAAATTGATTTTGAAACTGGAAATTCTCTTGTTTGCATCGAGGCTCAAGCTATAGTTGTAATTGAAAATTGGGTATATTTATCTTTACTCAATAAAGCAGACAATAACATTGGGCTTTATCGTATAAAGACAGATGGAAGCACTACCCAAAGGGTATCAAGTAGCAGCCCAAGATTTTTTTCTATAGAAGATGGATGGATATACTATAGTGATGATACTTACCAAAAGATAAATAAAGCAAAAGTTGATGGCAGCAGTGAGGAAGTACTCTATACAATGCCAGATTCCAATTACGCTTTATACGGCATAAATGCTTCAAATGGCTATGTCTACTTTAGTAATTATACAGACTCACAGCCGGATGACAAGCTTGGGATTTATAGAATGAAAACTGATGGCTCAGAGCTTGTGAAATTAGTAAGTGGATCTGAGTGGATTTATTTTGAATCACCCGGAAGCTCCACACTAACCTACGCCAATGGAGTATATACGGTTGCTATTGGTGGTTCGTCACAAATTCTTAAGTTAAAAACTGATGGAAGCGAGCTGTTTCAGGTTAACTAAAGTAATCATTCATCTTATAATGTACAGCAGTGGGCTTAATACAGTAACTAAGAAAAATCGTCATATCAACAGTATAATTATCTATTTAAATATTCTTAGAGGGTCTGATCAATATAATGAAGTAGTGAAGATAAAGCAAAAAAGAGAAACCCTAGAAGATATTAATGTGTAAAAACCACAACTAATTATTAATTAGTTGTGGTTTTTCCTATGATCTAATTTAAAATAAAATCCAAAACACAATACTTAAAACAACAAATCTTGCCTATGCTCTATATATAGTCTATCTCTTAAATTATAATAGTGCTTTTATTAGCATCTATATAAAGTATAAGTAAACAAAAAAAAGTGATTGACAATTCCTTCCTACAAGTGTAGTCTATAAATATAGACTACACTTGTAGGAAGGTGATTATAATATGAATAAACTAAACTTAGATATAACAGATGCAGAGTGGGTTATTATAAAAGTATTATGGGAAAAGTCTCCACTGACCTCAACCAAAATAATTGAGGCTTTAAATCCCAAAACCAATTGGAGTCCTAAAACTATCCATTCATTAATTGATAGATTAGTCAAAAAAGGAACGGTAGGTGTTAATAAGGAAGGTTCACATTTTCAGTTTTATCCGCTTGCAGAAAAAAAAGATTGTGAAATGAAAGAGACTAGATCATTTATTAAAAAGGTTTATGATGGATCACTTCAGCTTATGGTAACTAATTTTATTAAGAATGAGAAACTATCTAAAAGTGAAATTGAAGAATTACAAAGATTACTTAATGATAAGATGCAGTAATGAAAGGTTGATGGAAATAAATGGATTTGATAACTTGTTTGAACAAATTACATTACTATCAATAATGGGTAAATAATTTCGGATTGGGTTTTAATTATAAAACTGGAGCTTTAATTTGGATGATTGGAGCTTTATCAAAGCTAACATATATAATAATTGTAAATATAATGTTATGGATTAGTATAAAGAAAAGTAATCGTTGTGATAGACAGGATGTAAATAAAATATTACAAGAATCTAAATTAAAACTTAAAGTACATTCAAAAGTATCTATTATTTATGACCAGCATTTAAAATCACCTGCCGTTTATGGAATTATAAGACCTAAAATATTAATTTCAGAGAATATCATTCATAGATTAACATCTGAAGAACTTAGGTTTGTATTATTACATGAGGTAACTCATATAAAAAGAAAAGATTTAATAGTAAATCTATTTATTATGTTACTTCAAGTTATCTATTGGTTTAATCCAATAATTTGGTATTCACTTCATCAATTTAAGCAGGATTGTGAAGTAGCTTGCGATGCTACAGCACTTACTGTGCTAACTACTAAAGAAGTTGTAGGATATGGGCAGACTATTATTAATATGCTTAAAATTCTTTCAAAATCAAATTTGCCTATTGGTACTCTTGGTTTTTCTAATAAATATAGCAAAAGGAGAATAATTATGATAACACTATTCAACAAAAAATCCATTACATGGACTGTAGCAGCATTGTCTTTGGTACTTATGATAGGGTGCTCAAGCATAACTAAACCTTCAAACGATAGTAATGATAAAAGTAATACAGAAGTTTCAAATATTTCCAATGTTAAGCCAGAGGCAGATAGTGATAATACTTCTTCAACTAATGCTTCAGAAGGGACTAAAGATATTAGTAGTAATCTGAATTCCAGTCTACTTGATAATATAGATACTACTAATAGTTCTTTTGAAAAAGGATATTATGATTATCAAGGTACAATAAATAATAATATTTCAATTCAAATGAGCGTTTATCCATTAGGGAAAGATATTGTCGGTTCATACTTTTATGAGAGTAAGAGAAAGGAAATGAAACTTAAAGGAAAATCAGGAGCGGAAGATATTGTATTATATGAGTATGATGATACGGGTAAAAACACTGGCATCTTTAAAGGAAAAATGAAAACTATTGATAAAATAGAAGGAACATGGATGAGCGCAGACAATAAAACAAGTTATCCATTTACATTATTACTTAAAAGTAACCTCCCAGGAGTTGAATATGGAAAAAGGTATTCAATAGCGGTAGGTACACAGGGCGACCAAAATGTAGAGAATTTTGTTGCTAAAATTCAAGGTTATATAGTAAATGATAATAAAAAACTGTTGGCTGAACAAGTGAAATATCCTATAAATGTTAAAATTAATGACAAAGTCACGGAAATGCAAAATGCAAATGACTTTATTGAAAATTATGAAAAAATTATAAATCCAGCTTTTAAGCAAGTTATTGGTAATGCTTTTACAAAATATATGTTTGCAAATTGGAAGGGAGTAATGTTTGGTAGTGGATCAAACAATATTTGGATTAATAACGTAACAACTACAGGGGATAATCTAGAATTAATGATTATTTCGATAAACAATTAAGGTATAAACATATTATTATCCTATAAAATTATAAGGGAAAGGTGATTAGAAATGTCAATTATTTTCGAAACTAAACTCTCGAAAATTGGCCCCCTACAAGTTATAAGAATACCGTTAGCCTCAAGTAAAAAACTCCCTTCGAGGGGTATGGTTATGGTTCAAGGAACAATTAATAATGTGAATTTTAAAGCACCATTAGAACCAGACGGTAAAGGTAGTCATTGGATAGAAGTAAGCACCTTATTAAGTGAAGAAGCTGGAATATCTATTGATGAAACTGTATTTTTAAATATAGAACCAATAAATGAATGGATTGAGCCAGAGATTCCTGAGGACATTATGAATGAAATTATTAATTCAGATGTTTTAAACCAATGGAATTCCATTAATGCAAAATCAAGGTGGGAATGGGTTAGATCGATTCGTTCAACTCTAAATCCAGAAACTCGAAATAAAAGAATTAATGTAATGTGTTCAAAATTACAAAATGGAGCCAAAACACCGTGTTGTTTTGATGCATCTCGTTGTACGGTAACTAATGTATCAAAATCTGGTGTACTATTAGACTAATAGTGATTTAGAGGACATTTGTACCCTTCTTTGCAATATATAATAGGCATACTAGTATATTATGATTACAGTATCTTATGTACGACAAATTATAATTTGGAGGTGTCATTCAACATGGCAATACTTACTTTTCTTATTATTGGTTGGATCTTAAATTGGTTTAGATTCGAACGTTTGTTTATTCAAGCTTTTAAAGAGCTATTTGGCAAAGACGTATCAAAAGCAACCTACTATTTCTTGTTTTTATGCATAGGGGTTTTTGGCGAAATAGTTTTACTCTTTCAAGGTGCTTACTATGAATATTTCTTACACTGATTGTACATTGGTACTAATGATTTTATTTAAATCGTTAGTATCTTTTTTATTTATAGCATTAATATTTTCAATTTAATATTGGTAGTAATCATCCACAGCAACATTTAGATAAAATGATTGAGTTGTTTTAAATATTGTGATAAAATAAGCTTAGTGGTAATACCATACTACCAATAAATAATAGTTTATATAAATTAATCGAAACAATTTTTATAAAATGGTACTTTATAAAAATTTAAATACAAAATGAGTCTATCAAGAAAACGGTTTAATAAATTTAAATAGTAAAGGAGAGGGAAAGTATGAAAATTATGTTATGTGTAAAACAGGTTCCAGATGATTCTATTGAAATTCATTTGGATAATAAGACGAAAAAACCTAATTTGAATGGAGTCACTATGGTAGCAAATGCATTTGACACATATGCATTAGAACTTGCAGTTCGTTTTGTGGAAGCCAACGGAGGAGATGTTAGTGTATTAACTGTTGGAGCAGCAGATTCTTTAAATACATTAAAAAATTGTCTTGCAGTAGGGGCTAAACAAGCATTTTTCGCAAAAGATGATTTATATGCAGATTTAGATGCTACTTCAACAGCTGACGTTTTGGCAGATGCTATTCATAAAATTGAAAAAGACAATGGCGAAAAATTTAATTTAATTATTTGTGGAAAGGAATCCACAGATGAAATTACTGGTCAGGTAGGAGCAATACTTGCCGAAAAAATGGAGACAAGCTTTGTTAGTAGCACAGTTGAAATTAATTTGAAAGATAATGTTATGGAGGTTCATCAGGAAACTGAGGAAGGATATAATATAGTTTCTTTAGAATCTCCAGCTGTAGTAACAGTAAGCAAACCTAATTATGATCCACGATATCCTACTATTAGAACTAAGATGGCAAGCCGTAAGGCAGTTATTCCAACTTATTGCGCAGCAGAAATTGGTGATGTGAAAAAGGCAAAAGTCCGCTTAATTGAATATGTTGAACCTCCTAAAAAAGAGGCTGGTATCAGAATCCAAGAAAAAGATGCGTCGCTAGCAGTAAATGCTGCTATTGAGCAAATGAAAAAAGATAAGACAATCTAATAAGGGGGTAACGAAACTATGAAAGCATTATTGTTTATTGAAACAGATGGAGAAAAAGTATTAGGCGGAGGCCTTGAATTAATTAGTGCAGTAAAAGCATTAGATGCAGAAGGAACAGCGCTTATAGTAGGTAACAGGGCTGCGGCAGATACCGTAGCAACTTTTGGAATTCCAGTTATTTTTATAGAAACTGCTACAGACTGTGATACTTTGACAGAAGTATTATCAGAAACTGTTAAGGAGCAAAACCCAGATATTGTACTAATCGCAAATACAACACTATCTAAAGATATTGCACCTCGTATTGCAGGACGTATGTGCCTTGGATGTGTAAGTGACGTAATAGGAATGAATAAAACTGATGGCAAAGTTATATATACTAGGCCAGCTTATGGTGGTACAATTTTAGAACACATTGAAGTAGAAGGCACAGCCGTAGTTACAGTTAGAAAAGGAAGCTTTTTAAAGCCAGAGGTTAGTTCAAATGCAGGTGTTACAGAGAAAAAAGTAGAAATACCAGCTAGTGCTGTTAAGGCAAAAATAGTTGATATAGTAAAAGAAATTTGTGAATCTGTCAATTTAGAAGAAGCACAAGTTATTGTTTCTGGTGGACGTGGAATGGGAAATGAAGCAAATTTCAAACTTGTTGAAGAATTAGCACGTGTACTTGGTGGTGTAGTGGGTGCAACGAGGCCAGCGATTGAAAACGGATGGATTAGTCGTACACATCAAGTTGGACAATCAGGAAAGATTGTAGCACCAAAACTTTATATTGCATGTGGTATTTCTGGAGCAACGCAACATACATCTGGAATGTCGGGTTCTAATTATATTGTGGCAATTAATAAGGATGAAGAAGCTCCAATTTTTGATATCGCAAATATAGCTATTATTGGAAATGTAACTGAAGTTCTTCCAGTTATGATTGAAGAAATGAAGAAAGCAACAGTAAAGTAGAGTTTTTTTGTTAATATAGTAGATTAAATTTATCTTAAGATTAACAATGTAAATGTTTACAATTGAATTTGTATGAAATGGTTCTATTAAAAAAACTGTTATGTGTAAAGCAGGGTACAGATGATGTTTGTTAAGAACATTATTGAGTAAGAATAAGTTTAGAAAGGAAGGATTATTATGGCTAAGTATAATCAGTTGACAGAAGAATTAATCTTACAATTACAGGAGGCAGCTCCAAAACATATTTTAACAGGTGATGATATCAATGACGATTATTCTCATGATGAAATGCCTATTTATGGGAAAAAAGCTCCGCAAGTTGTATTTATGGCGCACTCTACAGAGGAAGTTGCTGCAGTAGTAAAAATATGTAATGAGAATAAGATACCAGTAACTCCAAGAGGAGCAGGAACAGGACTTGTAGGAGGAGCAGTTCCACTACTCGGCGGTGTTTTAATTGATCTTACAAAGATGAATAAAATACTTTCTTATGACTTAGAAAATTTTGTTGTTCATGTACAACCAGGTGTGTTGCTCAAGGATCTTGCAGAGGATTGTACAAAACAAGGGTTATTATATGCTCCAGATCCTGGTGAAAAGTCCGCTAGTTTAGGTGGGAACGTTTCAACAAATGCTGGTGGAATGAGAGCTGTTAAATATGGTGCAACACGTGATTATGTACGTGCAATGACAGTTGTTCTTCCATCAGGAGAAATTACTAAGTTTGGAGCTACAGTATCAAAAACAAGTTCAGGTTACAGCCTTTTGAATTTAATGATTGGTTCAGAAGGTACCCTTGGAATTATTACTGAACTTACTTTGAAAACCATTATAGCACCAAAGGAAATGGCAAGTTTAATTATTCCTTTTGAAAATCTAGATGATTGTATTTCTGCTGTTCCTAAATTTAAAATGGAACACATGAATCCACAAGCATTGGAATTTATGGAAAGAGAAATTGTTTTATCTAGTGAAAGATTTATTGGAAAGAGCGTATTCCCTCAAGTAGTTGATGGAGTAACTGCAAATGCTTATTTACTTGTTACTATAGATGCAAGTAATGAAGATGAATTAAATAACCTTATTGAACAAGCAAGTGAAATAGTATTAGAATCAGGAGCAATTGATGTTCTTGTAGCTGATACACCTGCGAAAATTAAAGATGCATGGGCTGCACGTTCTAGTTTCTTAGAAGCAATTACGGCAGAAACAAAATTATTAGATGAATGTGATGTAGTAGTTCCAATAAATAAAATTGCTACTTATCTTGCTTTTGCAAATAAAACTGGCGAAGAGTGTGGTTTAACTATTAGGAGTTTTGGACATGCAGGAGATGGAAATCTTCACATATACCAATGTAGTAATGATTTAGAAGAATCGGAGTTTAAAGTAAGAGTTGAGAAATTCTTTGATATTATTTATAAAGAAGCAATAGATTGTGGCGGACTTGTGTCAGGAGAACATGGAATTGGTAGTGGGAAGATCAGTTATTTAACAGAATGCGTTGGAGTAATAAATATGGAACTCATGAAAGGCATTAAAAAAACTTTTGATCCGAATAATATTATGAATCCAGGTAAAGTATGCTGTCCAATAGATGGTGACAACTAATAAAACACAATCGACAAACACGCATAAAAAAAGAAAGGTAGGGAATTGCTATGAATTTTAAACAAGATGAAGATAGCCAACAATTACAAGAAATGTATCGCGATTTTGCAGAAAACGAGGTAAAACCAATTGCAAAAGAAGTTGATGAAAATATGCGCTTCCCAGAAGAAAATGTAGCAAAAATGGCTGAAATGGGCTTACTTGGAATTCCATTTCCTGAAGAATACGGTGGAGCTGGAATGGATACATTAAGTTATATACAATGTGTAGAAGAATTATCTAAATGTTGCGCAACAACAGGTGTTATTGTTTCAGCACATACAAGTCTTTGTGCAACACCAATTTACACATATGGCACAGAGGAGCAAAAAGAGAAATATTTAAAACCACTTGCCTCCGGTGAAAAATTAGGTGGCTTTGGATTAACAGAACCTTCTGCTGGAACTGATGCTTCTATGCAAAAGACAACAGCAGTACTCGAAGGGGACAATTATGTATTAAATGGTAGCAAGATATTTATTACTAATGCAGGATATGCAGACATATATATTATTTTAGCTATGACAGATAAGAGTAAGGGAACAAAGGGTATATCAGCATTTATCGTTGAAAAAGATTTCCCAGGTTTTTCTGTTGGAAGTCATGAATTAAAGATGGGAATTAGGGGATCTTCTACATGTGAATTATTCTTTGATAATTGCATAGTTCCAAAGGAAAATCTTTTAGGAGAAGAAGGTAGAGGATTTAACATTGCAATGGCAACTCTTGATGGAGGCCGTATTGGTGTTGCTGCGCAAGCACTTGGTATTGCAGAAGGTGCAATAGAAGAAACTATAAAATATGTTAATGAACGTGTTCAATTTGGGCGTACTATTTCAAAATTCCAAAATACACAATTTGAACTTGCTCAAATGCGTGCGAGTACAGAAGCTGCAAAACTTTTAGTATATCAAGCTGCATGTGCAAAAGATAATCATGAAAAATATTCACATTTAGCTGCAATGGCAAAATTAGTTTCTTCTAGAAATGCCAGCGATGTAACAAATCGTTGTTTACAATTATTTGGTGGGTATGGATATTCATGTGATTACCCTATTGAAAGAATGATGCGTGATGCAAAAATAACAGAAATTTATGAAGGAACATCAGAAGTTCAAATGATGGTAATTGCTGGATGGATGGGTGTTAAATAATAGATAACTAAAATTAAATAAAAACAGATAATCAGGATAAACGGTACCTATAGAATGGACACTTAAAAAAAGTGTTCGGACTATGGGTATTTTTTTGTATAATTAATATAAGGATAAACTTGGAAATGTCTTGAGATGTATAACAAGGTAGGTTATTATATAATTACATAAAGTTCTATATGTAGGGCAAGCCTATTGCGACATGAGTAAATATAAAAAAGCTATGAAATTTTTATTTGATTCCATAAATCTATCTGAAAGACAAGGTTTATGTGATTTACAGTTACTTGCTCGTAAAAATATAGATAACATTTATTTTCATATAGGTGAGTAAAAACATGAGTCGAAATCAGATTATAGGTTTTAACTCTAAGTAAAAGAAGAGTATTAGGATTATATTTACTATATGAATAATTTACAATATAATAAGTGTATTAAACCAAAATGAATCTTAATCGATTACATTGAAATGGAGATGAGCAAATGCCAAAAACAATGAATAATATTGAATTTATAGTTAATGGAAAATATGATGCTAAAGAGGAAAGATGCCCAGAATTTCTGTCTGTAGAACAATTAAAAAAAGTTAGGCATATTCACGACAGTATTACAGATTGCAAAGCTACTCCGTTAGTGCAATTAAAAAGCTTATCTGAGTATCTAGGAGTAAAGTCAATATTTATTAAAAATGAATCGCAAAGGGGAGATATAAACTCATTTAAAATATTAGGAGCTACCTATGCTATTGCTAAGTTAGTTTGTGACAAGCTAGGACTTGAGACTTCAAATGTTATTTTTGATTACTTAAAATCTGAGAGTGTTCACTCGAAAATTAAGGATATGACTTTAACTACTTGTTCTGATGGGAATCATGGTAGAGGCGTAGCTTGGACAGCTATGGAATTAGGCTTAAAAGCAATAATCTACATGCCTAAGGGCACAGTAGAAAGCAGGGTGAAAAATATAGAAGCATTAGGAGCAACTGTTACAGTTACTGAATTTAACTATGATGATACTGTAAGATATGCAAATAAATTGGCCACTGAGAACAATTGGTATATAGTACAAGATACTTCATGGGAAGGTTACGAAGAAGTTCCAAAGACCATTCTTCAAGGATATTCAACTATGGGAATGGAAGCAATAGAACAACTAGAAGCTGCAGGTTATAAAAAACCAACTCACTTGTTTGTTCAAGCTGGGGTTGGGGCAATGGCGTCCGGTTTAATAGGAGCTATATCAAATTATTATAATGGGGATATGCCTACTACACTTATAATGGAGCCTAAAAATGCAGCATGTTACTTTAAGTCTGGGGAAATGAATGATGGTAAAGCTTATACTGTAGGTGGATCATTAGATAGTATCATGGCAGGACTTGCATGTGGAGAACCTGTTCCAGCGGGATGGGAAATAATAAGAAATTTCGCAACTGGTTTCTGTAAATGTGCTGATAGTGTAGCTGCTACAGGAATGAGAATTCTCGGTAACCCTATTTACGAGGATGAGAGAATAATTTCTGGAGAGTCAGCAGCACTAGGTGCTGGAGTACTGTCACTTCTAATGACTAGTCCTGAGTATAGTTCACTAAAGGAGAACCTTAGCCTTAACAAAGATTCTGTAGTATTAATGTTCAGCACAGAAGGCGACACTGATCCATTAAATTATAGGGATATAGTATGGAATGGTGCGTATCCATTATAATAAATTTTTAGTTATAACTGGAACCACCTATGCGAAAAGGATCAAGTCTTCAATAAAAAAATATATAGAAATGATGACATTAAGAAAGATATTATTTAAGAAGAAGAGGATTTACATAAAAGTAAGTCCTTTTTTCTTGCGCGAAATTTAGAATGGAGGTAATCAAATGAAGGGTTATGCACACTACAGAATTTAATGAATATTCATAAATAAGAAGGGAAATGATGAATGTTTGTAGAATTATGGTTATATATAGTAATATGACAAAATAATGAGACTTGAAGTTTTTGTATATACTTAAAATAATAAGGGGTGGGGTAATGAAAAGTTTAAAAGTAAAGTTCGGGATGGTTGTATCTTTGGTATGTCTATTTTGCTTACTACTTTCAATGGTTGTTAGCTATTACATATCATACGGTATAGTCCTTAACGAGTCCACAGAAAAGGCATTGATTTCTTCCGAAAAATATGCAGAAGAGATAAATGGGTGGATGCAATCTCAGGGGAAAATGATTGAAGAAATGGGTAATGACTTGGAATACTATAATAATTATGATTCAAACTATCTTATGGACTATTTCGAGGCAAAGCAAAAACCAAATCCATATATTCTTTGCTATTATGTGGGATTTAATGATGAAAAATTTGTTTCAGGGGATAGATGGGTGCCAGACGCAGACTATAATTGCACTGAAAGGGATTGGTACAAAGCTGCTATGGCTTCTGGAAAACTGATTTATACGGATCCTTATTTAGATGTCACCACAAAGAAAATGGTTATTACTATAGCAAGCCCCATAAAGAAGAATGGAATAGTTTCAGGAGTAGTGGGGGCAGACATATACGTAGATTATCTTACAGAGATAGTTCAAGAAGCAAAATTAGGAGACAAAAGCTATGCTTTTTTGTTAGATAGTAGTAACAATTATATAGTTCATCCAAATAAGGGCTTTCAACCTACAGATGAAAGCATTTTTAGTATAGAGACCATATTAGATGGTAGATTCAAGTCTATGGGTCAAAATATAAAAAAGGGTGTAAGTGGAATAGAAAAGCAAGCTGATTATGACAATGCAACCAAATATTTTACCTATGCACCTGTAAATACAGCTAAATGGACTTTTGGATTTGCAATACCTAAGGCGGAGTTTACTAAGGCACTAAGTAAGCTTTTGTGGGGATTTGGAATTGCCCTTATTATTTCTATGATAATATCAATGGTTTTAGCTGTTATATTAGCCAAAAGCTTGGTAAAACCAATTGCTAAACTTAAAAACCATACAATGGTAGTATCAGGAGGAGACCTTACCTCAGATGTAAATATAAGAAGCAAGGATGAAATAGGACAGTTAGCTACAAGCTTTAACGCAATGGTTAAGGAACTCAAATTAATAATTGGACGTGTATTTGATACCACGGAAAAGGTACAAGTGTTTGCTGATGATCTTAAAAATTCATCAAAAAATGTGGAATCTATTTCTAATGAAATAAGCGTAGCATCGCAGGAAATAGCATCTGAATCAATTTCGCTTACAAATAGTATAAACTCCGGAGCAGATTTTTTAGAAGGATTTTCTGGAAAGCTTGATGATACTATTTCTGATATTAATAGCTTAAATAAGAATACAAGCACAACAAAAGATGTAATAAATAAAAGCTTTGAAAATCTAAATAATTTAAAGGAAATAGAAAGCAAGAACAAGGAAAATTTTATTGAAATTTATGATATTATTGACGCCTACAACAAAAGTACTACAAATATAAATGTCATGACTGATGTTATATCAAAGATATCACAGCAAACTAATATGCTTGCATTAAACGCAGCTATAGAAGCGGCGAGAGCAGGGGAAGCAGGTAAAGGATTTGCAGTGGTAGCTGACGAAGTAAGAAAACTAGCAGAACAATCAGCTACTGCCGCTAAAGAAATTGAAGGTCTAATAGCAACTGTACAGCAAGGAGGGCAGAAGTTTACAGATGTAAAAGCCCAACTAATATCCATAGCGGAAAATAGAGATCAAATAAACGCAAATATATTTATTGACTTTGGCACAATAAAAGAAAGTGTTGATAATAACATCGTATTTATAAAGAATAGTCATACAAAAATGAAGTCAATTGCAGATGATAAAGATCAAATAGGAAATATTATGAAAAATATGGGAGTCATTTCTGAAAAAACTTCTTCATCTACCCAGGAGATTACCGCATCTTTAGAGGAGCAACATGCTCTCATAAATACTATGTGCGACAATATTGAAAAACTTTCTGAATATATTTCTGGTTTAGATGGATCTGTAACAAAGTTTAAAATTTAGTTCACTACATTAAAATAAAAAACTTTCTGATAAATATGATGCTAAAAGTGTAGTGAAAGCTACACTTTTTTTTATTGGTACAAAATTAATAGAGTCTAATGAATGTTTAAAATAAGTTTCCAGGAGTGGACATAGTTTATTTTGGTTGCATTTATGGTATAATCAATTGTTATATTTTTTTGGGCTAATTACAAGGCTTATTGGCCAGTTATGCGCAGGGTTTATATAATATATGCAAGTACGCTTATCCTTATTTGGATAACTATAAATAAATAATTTTTAGGAGTGAATAAATGAATTCAATAATTGAAGTAAAAAATTTCACTAAGCAATATGGTGATTTCACAGCAGTAAATGATATTTCTTTTGAAGTAGAAGAAGGTACTATTTTTGCGTTTTTAGGTCCTAATGGCGCTGGCAAGAGTACTACAATAAATACATTATGTACAATATTCGAAAAAACCTCTGGCACACTTTTAATAGATGGGAAAGATGTTAGCTCGCAAAAAAGTGAGGTAAGGTCAACAATTGGGGTGGTTTTTCAAGACGCAACATTAGATAATAAAATGTCTATTAACGAAAATCTTAAAATGCACTGCGTTTTTTATAATATTCCCAAAAGAGAAGTTGAAGAACGAATACAATTTGTTTTGAAACTGGTTGATTTACTTAAAGAAAGGAATAAAATGGTTGGGGCCTTATCTGGTGGTATGAAGAGACGGGTTGAAATTGCTCGTGGTCTAATTCATTATCCAAAGGTTCTATTCCTTGATGAACCTACAACCGGGCTGGACCCACAAACACGCGCTCATATTTGGGAGTATATTACGAAACTCCAAAAGGAAAGAAATATCACCATATTTCTTACAACTCATTATATGGAAGAAGCTGAAATATGTAATAAAGTCGCTATTATGGATGGCGGTGTTATAGTTGCATATGATACGCCATATGCTTTAAAAAAACAATATACAAAAGATAAGGCATATATTACAACTGAAGATGAACAGGAGCTTGAGAAGCTATTAGAAGAGTATAAATTAGAATATGTAAAAAAGGATGGCTATTATAAGGTTGATGCGGAAAATATTAGTGGCCTATTACATGTTTTGAGTTTGCAAAAAGATGTTATATCCGATATTGAAATAAAAAAAGGTACTTTCAATGACGTATTCTTAGAGATAACCGGCAAAAAAATTAGAGAGGAGGCATAATATGAATACGGTATTTGCTTTATGGAAAAGAGGATTGAAAGCATTTGTAAGAAATAGAACAGGACTTATTTTTTCAATTATATTTCCACTTTTCTTTATTTATGTATTCGGTGCGATTTTTAAAAATGATTTTATAGAAAACCCAATCGCATATATGCTTTCCGGGGTTATAATAGTAACTGTTTTCGAAAGTGCACTGACCCTTTCATCATCAACTGTTGATGATATGGTAAGTGGATTCATGAAAGAGGTTTTGGTTTCCCCAGCTAAAAGAATAGCAGTGGCTGCAGGTCAGATTTTAACAGCAACAACTGTTTCAACTGTTCAAGGTATGTTAATTTCAGTTATCGGTTTGTTTATAGGAATTGAGTTTACAACTTGGTTAACTCCTATATACGTTATTTTGGCAATGATTTGTGTTGGCTTAGTATTTTCAGGGGTTGGATTATTCCTTGCAACTGTTGTGAAAAGCGGTCAAACTTTCCAAATTGTTAAAACAGCTATAACTATGCCTTTAACATTTCTCTCAGGTGCATATATACCTTTATCAATGTTGCCGAGTACGCTTAAGTATGTGGCATATTTAAACCCAATGACATATGCAACTGCTTTCTTTCGTATGATTGTTTTGGAAAAAACAAACTTAACTAATGCTCAACTTGTAAAAGAAGGGTTGGCTATTGATATAAACGGATTTATTGTAACTCCTTTTATGTCTTTGACTATAATACTTCTTATGGGAGTGGTATTTTTGACATTATCAACTTTATCATTCGTTAATACGGATTTTTCTAGTATGAATAGAAGCTCTAATGATGCTAATGATTTGTGGGGTTAAGTATGTTCTATACTATATTAGGAATTTTATATTTATTATTAGGAATTTGGAGTCTTTTAGGCACATATAAAAATAGATATAAAATAAATATGGCTGCAATTTTCTCCAAGAAGGATATAGCTAGATATGAAATGGATAATGAGAAGAAATTTTTAAAACTGCAAAACATAAAATCTTTATTCATATCAGTATCTTTTATTAGCATAGGGATATTAGGCTTATGCTGGAGTTCAGAAGGCTATATATTAATGGCTATTATTCTAGGGGCATCTAACCTTATATTTTCTAACTGCGGTATAGATTATGTTAAACTAAAAGCAAAAGTTTACTTATAACACTTGTTAAATTAATGAATTAAAAGTGAATAAGGTAAGTCAAAGACCAAAGTAAAGATATTTGTATCTTTACTTTGGTCTTTGTACATTATGCTATAAAAGTTAATTCTCCAAACTTTTCTGGCATATGAAAGTCTATTTTTCCCGTTGCTGACCAAGCTGAATATTCATCTTCCTCATCTTCCTTATTTTCCTTTCTATCAATTCTATAGAAATTGATACCCCAACAATCACCAGGTAAAGGTGGATTATTTGCTGCAGTCGTAAACTCTTCCATAGGTATAGCAATTTCAGTATGCCACTCCTGTATATCTTCATAATAAATTGTAGCAGTTTCTACAGTTTTATCTACTTTAGCAAATGCGAATTTTCTACCTTTTAGGTTATTATTAATAGCATAATGTAAGACTGCATTTAAGGGATTCACCTCTATTTCTAAATAGGTTTTTAAATCCTTGTTATCATCAATAAATACTTCCACCACATCCTCTTCATATAGCTTATCATTATATTCAGTCATGGTAGCTTTTATATAATTATCCTGGCACTTAAATGAAATATATATAAAATTTTCATTCCAAAGGGATTTAAACTCTGATTTAAGATTAGCTTCGCTTGCATTTTGAGTTTCAACAAGGAAATCTACTTCAGCTTTTTTCCAAGGCTCCTTGTTCAAATTTCCGTCAATTTCAATATTTGCTTGAGTTTTTCTACAATAATATTGTTTGAGCATAAACATATCTCCTATTAATTAACTGTATTTTTCAACAATAGCCTTCATTTCATCAAATTTTTCTTCCATATCTGTGACCATTTTAAACTGAGTTCTTGCTCTATCTAAATTATGGTTTTCTCTATCGATACTAAAATAAGTATCCCCATTTAGGTGATCTGTTAAAAATCTTATACCACATTCGAAGGTTATAATCTTAGCTGCGAAAGGCATATATTCTAATTCTGTTTCAGTTAAAGAGTGATTAACGCCATCTAAAAAGCCACGAGTAAAATGTTCGAAAAGATCTAAATCCATATAAACCTTAGATAAATCTCTTTCATCTTCATCTGCTGGATTAGCTCCTGAACGAATAGAATCGCCAAAATCATCTAGGGATAGTCCCTGCATAACTGTATCTAAATCTATAATACAAATACCTTCTCCAGTTTCATCATCTATCAAAATGTTGTTGAATTTGGTATCATTATGGGTAACTCTATGTGGAAGCTTTCCTTCTTTTAGAAGATTTATTAAAATATTAGTCTCATCTCCACGTGACAACACAAACTCTATTTCCTTTTGCATGTCCTTAGCTCTATTCATTATATTATTAGATAAAGCATCTAAAAATGTTTCATATCTTTTTCTTGTATTATGGAAATCAGGTATTGTTTCATGCAACTTTTCTGCTGGAAAATCAGCTAATAGTTGCTCAAAGTTTCCCAAGGCCTTTCCTGCGTTGTAAAAATGTTTTGAATTTTGAACTAACTGATAAGTTTTAGCCCCTTCTATAAATGCATAGCTTCTCCAATAATCACCTGAAGCGCTAACATAAAAGGTTTTTCCATTAATGGTATCTATTAAACTTAAGGTTTCACGTTCTGGATTTCCACCAACAGATATTATCTTTTCTTTTAAATATGTTGTTACATTAAAAATATTCTCCATTAATTCTTCAGGTAATTTAAAAATTTTCGTATTTATTCTTTGTAATATATATCTTATCGGTTTGCCATTGTCCTTTATACAGGTTACTTCAAAGGTATCATTGATATGACCTGAACCACAAACCTTGCTCTTAGAAAAGTAGCCTTCATATTTAAACTGTAACGCTAGTTCTTCAATCTCACTTTTCACAAAAGTTCATCTCCAATTTTAATAATCATGTCTAATCAAGATATGTTGTAGATGATGTCTCTGTTACTGATATCGTATAGATAGTATTTAAGACAAACCAAGTTCCTAAAAAAGCTTGTCTTTAACTATTTATACTATATTATAATATTATTAGGAATTTATTGGAGGTGGATATAATGATAATTAAAAGCGTAACCATGTTTATAAAAGAGGAACGCGTAGACGTATATAGATGCAACTATAAAAAATACACAGGAATTAGTAAAGATAGAGGAATGTAGAAATTAGTTTTTCATAATATTAAAAACATTGTATATATTTTGTAATTTTATATTGACAAGTTAGGATGAAAAGTATAGAATTTAACTTATAGAAGCACAATGGCGTGCGACTCTTAAAGAAAGCAATGAAGCTTCTTAAAAATATTTTTATATTTTTAAGGAGCTTATATTTTTTGGAAATTTAAGTGCTTTTATTTAACTTAGGTTTTTATAAAAAACATTTTAATCTTATGAGGTGAAGTATGAAAAAAAGAATAGTAATAGCCGATGATGAACCTATTACAAGGATGGATTTAAGAGAAATATTAGAAGCTACTGGATACAATGTCGTAGGAGAGGCTTCAGATGGATTTGATGTAGTAACATTGTGCAGAAAGCATTCACCAGATTTAGTGCTTATGGATATAAAGATGCCACTTCTAGATGGGCTAAACGCGGCTAAAATAATTCGAAATGAAAATTTAGCCAGTGGGATAGTATTAATAACTGCTTATAGTGGAAAAGAATTTGTAGAAAAAGCTACCAAAGCCGGTGTTATGGGATACATAGTTAAGCCCATAGATGAAAAATCACTTATTCCAACTTTGGAGGTAGCTATATCCAAGAGTGCAGAAATTGAAAAAATAAAAAAAGATATTGAAAAAACATGTAGTAAGTTAGAAGAAAGAAAAATCATTGAAAAAGCTAAAGGTTTGTTGATGCAAAGGGATGAAATTATTGAGCAAGTGGCGTATGACAAGATTAGAACACTTAGTATGAATAAAAGGTGTTCAATGGGGCATATTGCTGAGGTTATTATAATGAGTTATGATTAACGTAAACGTATACAAGTTATGTAAGGAATACACAAATTTAGATGAAGAGGACATTTTGAAAATAGAACAAATGTCATTTTGCATGAAATCTTTATCAGATATTGTAAATGCGGATGTTTTCATAGACTGTCCAACTAGAGAAGCTGATGAAGCTATAGTAGTGGCTGAGGCAAAGCCTATTAATAGACCTTCTATGTATCAAAATTCTGTTGTAGGTCAATTAGCATTAAGAGAAAATGAACCTGCGGTGCTTAGAACATTGGATCTTGGAATAGTCACCAAAGACCTTAAGGCTCTAACGCAAGAGAATATGAATGTACGACAAACGGTGTCACCTATTGAAAACAAAGGCAAAATTATAGGGGTACTAATAGTGGAGAAAGACATAACGGAAAAATTAAATAAGAATAAACATATTGAAATGTTGACAGAATCTTATGAACAGTTAACTAATACATTAGTATCTATAACAGACCCCGAAAATAGTATAACAGACCATTTGGATGAAGCTGTTATTATTTTTGATGAAGAAGGGGTCGTTAGGTTTAAAAATCGTACAGCAGATATATTATACAAAAAACTTGGATACAAAGATAATTTAATAGGTATGGATTATGATAATATAACTTTAGATGGTGTTAACTTTAAGGAGATAATTAGCACTCCTCAGCGCAATGAATGTGAAGTGCATTTAGGAAAATTATTTTTTCATGTTAAAAGAGTAATACTAACTGATAAAAATTTAAAACTTGTTACGATGATTAAGGATATTACAATTATGAAGGAAAAAGAGAAAGAATTAATATTGAAATCGGTAGTTATTAAAGAAATACATCATAGAGTTAAAAATAACCTACAGACTATTGCAAGTCTACTTAGACTTCAATCAAGAAGAAGTGATAATCATCAGACTAAAGATGCATTAAATGAAAGTATGAATAGGATTTTAAGTATAGCATACACTCATGAGCTATTGTCTCAAGGAGGCCTAGATGAAGTAAGTATACAAGAAGTTATTACTAATATTAAAAATAATGCTATTAGGTACTTCAATGAAGTTAATAATAATATTGAAGTAAATATAATTGGGGATAATTTTAAAATAAGTTCTGATAAAGCAACTTCAATAGCACTTGTAGTAAATGAATTACTTCAGAATTCTATGCAATATGCCTTTGTAGATAAGCCTTTTGGAAATATAGATCTTATAATAGAAAAAAGCAAAATATATTCCACAATTGCAGTAATTGACAATGGTATAGGATATGATATCAATAATGTTAGGCAAAATAGTCTAGGGCTTAGTATAGTTAATAGTATAGTTAAGGACAAGCTTAATGGGAATATTAATATAGTTTCAGATTCAAGGGGAACTAAGGTTTTATTTGATTTTAAGAATTAAGCATAATATGTTTTATAAATTTAATATGGGAAATGGGAACACAATGTGGTGTTCTTGGTAAGCAATGAGGCTTAAAGTTATTTTCTAAAATAACTTTAAGTCTTTTTTGATCCTAATTATGTTACTAGAAATCTATATAATATTTGAAAAGAGGAATTATTATGAGAGAAGAAATACTAAGTGTTGGTATAGATATTGGTACGTCAACAACACAGCTGGTATTTAGCAAGATAACTATAGAAAATTTAGCCTCAGATTTTTCTATACCTAGAATATCCATTGTGGATAAAGAAATTATATATAGAAGTGGGATATACTTCACCCCTCTTAAATCTCCAAATGAGATAGATGGTGAAAAGGTTCGTGAAATAGTAGAAGGAGAGTACATTGCTGCAGGAATAGCTCCCTCAGATGTTAAAACAGGGGCTGTTATAATAACCGGTGAAACTGCTAGAAAGCAAAATGCTAATGAAGTTTTGCAAAAACTAAGTGGATTTGCAGGAGATTTTGTTGTAGCAACAGCAGGTCCCGACTTAGAATCAATAATTTCAGCAAGGGGAGCAGGGGCAGATAAAATTTCTGAGGATGAAGACTGCACTGTAATTAACTTAGATGTTGGTGGAGGTACTACTAATATAGCCGTATTCAAAGAGGGGGAACTTTTAGATACAGGATGTTTAGACATTGGTGGAAGACTTATTAAAATTGATGAATATTCTGGTGAAGTTATATATGTTGCTGAAAAGATAATGGAATTAATTAAGCTTAAGAATATTTCTATTGAATTAGGTAAGAAGCCAACAATGGAGGCTTTAAATATTATAGTAAGTGAAATGGTTAAACTTTTAGAGGAAAGTGCAAATATAAGGGAAAAGAGTAGCTTTTATCAAAGAATACTCACAAATAAAGGAATTTACGATGATATAAAAGTAGAGCATATTACTTTCTCTGGAGGGGTTGCGGATTATATTTACAATCCGGACACCGAAGATGTATTTAAGTATGGAGACATAGGGATATTACTTGGAGAAGCAATTGCTAGGTCAAATTTATGTTCTGAAATTAAGGTGAGAAAATCTATAGAAACTATTAGAGCTACGGTGGTAGGAGCTGGTTCACATACAACAGATATTAGTGGTAGTACAATAACTTATACAGAAGATAAGTTCCCGATTAAAAACCTACCGATATTAAAACTTTCAGAGGAAGAAGAAAATTCAGGTCATGAAAATATGGTTATGGTGATAAAGGAAAAGATTGAGTGGTTTAAATTGGAAAATGAATTTCAACCTGTAGCTATAGCTATAAAGGGAAATCTAAATCCTAGCTTTAAAGAGATTCAATTACTAGCGAAGACTTTACTTTCTGGTTTGGAAGACATTTTAAAAGAGGATTTTCCCACTATTTTAGTAGTGGAAAATGATATAGGCAAGGTACTTGGACAAACTTTATATAAACAGCTTGACTTCAAGAAGGAAGTTATTTGTATTGACACTATAAATGTTGAAAATGGGGATTACATTGACATAGGTAAGCCTCTAGCAAATGGGAGGGTTGTTCCAGTAATAATTAAAACACTAATATTTAATTCATAATAAAATTTAAAGGGGTGAACTATCTTGAAATTAAAAACAAAATTATTTGGAAAAGTGTACGGTTTCAAATCAATAATGGAAGTTATGGCAAAGGCAAATGAAGAAAAATCAGGGGATAAGCTTGCGAGAGTTGCAGCAGAATCTTCGGAGGAAAGAGTGGCAGCTAAGGTGGTTTTAAGTAACTTAACTTTAGAGGATCTAAGAAATTGCCCAGCAGTACCGTATGAAATAGATGAGGTAACAAGAATAATACAAGATGATGTTAATGAGAAGATATATGCTGGAATTAAAAATTCCACAGTATCTGAATTTAGAGAGTGGATATTAGATGAAAATACTACTGGGGAGAATATTAAAAGGGTAAGTCGTGGCCTTACTAGTGAGATGGTAGCTGCGGTAACTAAGTTAATGTCAAATTTAGATTTAATTTATGCAGCGAAAAAGATAAGAATTACTGCACATTGTAATACAACAATAGGTATGGAGGGAACCTTATCTGCAAGACTTCAACCTAACCATACCACAGATAATCCACAGGGAATTATAGCATCTGTAATGGAAGGCTTAACATTTGGTGTTGGTGATGCAGTTATAGGACTAAACCCGGTGGATGATTCCATTGAAAACGTAATGAGAGTTCTTAATACTTTTGAGGACTTTAAAAACAAATGGGAAATACCAACTCAAAACTGTGTCCTTGCTCATGTAACAACACAAATGGAGGCTATAAAACGTGGAGCTCCTGCAGATTTAATTTTTCAAAGCATAGCCGGGTCTCAAAAAGGGAATGAAGCTTTCGGAATAACTACAGATATGTTAGAAGAAGCAAGGCAGTTAGCTCTTAAACAGGGCACGGGGTCTGGTCCTAATGTAATGTATTTTGAGACAGGTCAGGGCTCAGAATTATCATCAGATAGCCATCATGGTATTGACCAATTAACTATGGAAGCAAGATGTTATGGACTTGCTAAGAGATATAACCCATTCCTAGTAAATACTGTTGTTGGTTTTATAGGACCTGAGTATCTATATGATAGTAAGGAAGTTATAAGAGCAGGCCTTGAAGACCACTTTATGGGGAAATTAACTGGTATTCCAATGGGCGTCGATGCTTGTTACACAAATCATATGAAGGCAGATCAAAATGATGTTGAAAATTTATCTGTACTTCTTACAACAGCTGGTTGTAACTACTTTATGGGTGTGCCACATGGTGATGATATAATGTTAAATTATCAGACTACTGGATATCATGAAATAGCAACCCTCAGAGATTTATTAAATTTAAAGCCAATTAAACAATTCGATGTTTGGTTGGAAAAAATGGGATTCACGGAAAATGGGAAGTTAACTAAAAGAGCAGGAGATGCATCTGTATTTCTTAAATAATGAGAGGAGGAAAATATAATGGTATCAGAAAATGATTTGAAAAAATTAGTTGAACAAGTATTACTTGAAATGACATCTAAAGGTAATTCTTCTATAGTAAAGGACGAAATTATTAATAATGTAGAGGTTGAAGATGGATTTATTGATGATATTACAACGGTAGATATAAAAAAGCAAATTTTAGTTCCAAATCCAGCAGATGCTAAGGGATATTTAAAAATGAAATCATTTACTCCAGCCAGATTAGGTATTTGGAGAGCAGGCCCTAGATATAAAACTGAAACAGCCTTAAGAGTTAGAGCAGATCACGCGGCAGCTCAAGATTCAGTTTTCTCATATGTTTCAGAAGAATTTCTTACTGAAATGAATCTATTTTCTGTTAAAACAGAGTGCCAAGATAAGGATGAATTTATAACTAGGCCAGATCTTGGAAAAAAGATAAATATAGAGGGTATCAAGGTTATAAAAGATAAGTGCAAAATGAAGCCACAGGTACAAATTTATGTATCAGATGGATTAAGTTCAGCTGCAATAGAAGCTAATATACGTGATGTGCTTCCAGCTATGATACAGGGTCTTGAGGGTTATAAAATTTCAGTAGGAACTCCGTTCTTTGTGGAGAATGGTAGAGTAGGAGCTATGGATGTAGTATCTGAAACTGTAGAAGCTGATGTAACTTGTGTACTTATAGGGGAAAGACCAGGTCTTGTTACAGCAGAAAGTATGAGTGCTTATATAGCATATAAAGCTACCGTAAATATGCCAGAGGCTAGAAGAACAGTTGTATCTAATATTCATAGTGGTGGTACTCCTCCAGTAGAAGCTGGGGCTCACATATCTGAAATAATAAAAATAATGCTTGAAAAAAAGGCAAGTGGAGTAGATCTTAAACTATAGTAAAAAAATCAATTAGGAGGGGAAATTACATGAAATATGATGCTATTCGTGCAACGGTATTAGGTGTGAAAATAATATCAAATGTTAGTCCGGATTTGGTAGAGGCTTTTAATTTAGAGCCACATCAGAAGAGT
>NZ_JBNMNU010000031.1:0-31105 GCF_051278035.1 Clostridium sp. | reverse complement strand
TTATTTTTAGGACTTCTCCATATTTGAGCACATCTACAACTGTTTCAGTGCCAGCTTTTTGCGTGCAACCTAATGATTTATCTTCAAGAGTAGTTATCCCCCCCTCTTTATTTCCTGGAGAAGGATTCTCATAAACTGGCTGATTGTACTGCATAAAATATTCTTTAAAGTCATTAATTAGATGAACTGTTTTGTTAAATACATCTTCATTTTTAGCTCTAGCCATTAGAAGTGTTTCTGCCCCAAACATTTCAGGAACCTCTGTTAATATTGTGGTTCCACCTTGAGCTACAAGAAAATCAGAAAACTTACCAACAAGAGGATTTCCAGTTATACCTGAAAGTCCATCAGACCCACCACATTTCAGACCTATTTTAAGTTCTGATAAGCTGCAAACTTCGCGAGTATCATTTTTCATTATTTCATAAAGTTCTAAAAGCAAGCTGGCGCCTTCTTCTATTTCATCAGAAACCTCCTGAGAAATTAAAAACTTCACCCTTTTTTCATTGAATTCACCTAAGGATTTTTTAAAATCCGCCATACCATTATTCTCACATCCAAGTCCAAGTACTAAAACTCCGCCGTTATTTGCATGTTTAACTGCATCGCCAAGTATTGTCCTTGTGGTTATGTGATCATCTCCAAGCTGTGAGCAACCATAATTATGTTTTAATACAGAAACATTATCTATGATTACCTTTCCTGCCATTTCCTTAAACCTTTCAATAATTCTATCCGCTATACCATTTACACAGCCTACCGTAGGAACTATCCAAAGTTCATTTCTAACACCTACATTTCCATCAGCTCTTCTGTATCCATTAAATGTTAAATTTCTATTTGTATAACTATTTTCTTTAAGTTTTTGATCGAATTTATATTCCTTAATTCCATCTAGATTTGTTTTTGCATTGTGAGTATGAATCCATTGCCCTTCAAAAATATCCACAATTGAATGTCCTATTGGAAATCCATATTTCATAATGTTTGTATCCGCTTTAATATCACAAGTGGCTATTTTATGGCCTCTTTTTACATCTTCCTTTAGAGTAACTTCTTTGTCACCTACAGAAATAACCTCATTCTTTAATAAATCAGTTAAGGCCACCACTACATTATCTTTTTCATTTATTTTAATTATGCTTTTCATGAATATACCCTCACCTTCCTCTTTTATTAAAGAACTTCTTTGATTGCTTCTTTAATTCCATTTTTCTCAATATTTAGTAAATAATGAGTCACTGCATCTGTTAGACCTTGTACTTCATTTAAATCCATTTTCCAAACTTTTTTATATGCAAGTACAGTAGTTACTAATTTCTTTAGTCCCACTTCACTTCCATCATAGCTACTCCACTGATTTTTGTAAAGTTCTAAAACATCCGCGTCATCAGATAATTTAATTGTTTCTTCCCCTCTTTTGCCTTTATAGAATTCTATAAGTGCAGCTAGTGAGAATACTAGTCTTTTAGGTAGTTCCCCTTTAGTTTTTACATATTGTAATAATGAAGGTAAATCTCTTGTTGCATACTTTGACATTGAATTTAAAGATATACTCATCAAATAATGTTTAACATAAGGATTCATAAATCTCTCAAGAACAACTTTTGCATAATATGATAATTCTTCTTCTGGAAGATCTAATGTTGGAATTATTTCTTCATATATTGTGTCTTTAATAAATTTCCCCATTACTTCATGCTCAACAGATTGTGAAACCGTATCTAAACCATAAAGGTATGATGTTGGTACAAGTGATGTATGTGATCCATTAAGTATTCTTACCTTTCTTGTTCTGTAAGGAGTCATATCATCAACGAATTTAACATTAAGATCTGCTTTACCTACCGGAAATTCATTTTCAATCCATTTTGGTCCTTCAATAATGAAAAGATGGAAATGCTCTCCTACATTAACCAAATTATCAACATATCCGAGCTCCTGTGTTATTTCTTTTATAGTATCTCTTGGATAACCTGGAACTATTCTATCAACAAGTGTTGAACAAAATGTATTTGATTCGTTTATCCAAGTAGCAAACCCTGCTTCTAAATTCCATAGTTTGGTAAGTTTTAAAATTATTTCTTTAAGCTTATCGCCATTTCTATCTATAAGCTCACATGGAATTATTATTAACCCTTTATCCTTTTGTCCATTGAAAAATTCAAACCTATTATATAAAAGTGCTGTAAATTTCCCTGGAAAACTCTTTTGAGGTTTATCTTCTAGCTTATCATTTTCGTCATATACAATTCCTGCTTCAGTAGTGTTTGAAAACACAAATCTAAGTTCAGGATTCTCAGCGATTTTTAAATATTCTGCATGCTGCGTATAAGGATTTATGCCACGGCTTATACTGTTTATTACTGAATGCTCCGCTATTGCGCATCCTTCATTCATTCCTTGTAAGTAAAGAGTGTACAAACCATCTTGCTCATTTAATTTATCAACCATACCAAACTCTATAGGCTGAACAACTACTACACTACCGTTAAAGCCTGCTTCTTTATTCATCTTATCAATCTGCCAATCCACGAAAGCCCTTAAGAAGTTACCTTCACCAAATTGAAGCACTCTTTCAGGATACATCGTGTATTCACTATAAGTTTCTTTATTTAGCAGCATTTTCATTCCTCCCTATCTTTCTATTGTTTTTGTCTTTCCAATGAACGCCAAAAGTTGTTGCACATTCGGATACCCTTCCATGTCGCCCTTTACAAGGACTGCCATAGCACCAACTCCGTTAGCGTGCTCTGCACATTCTCTTAAACCTACCTTGCATAACATTCCTGATAGAAACCCTGCAGCAAATCCATCTCCTGCTCCCACTGTATCTTGTGGATTTTCTAATCTATATGGATTTATATATAATTTTTCTACTTTGTCAGATACATAACAGCCTTCTTTTCCAAGCTTAACAGCTACAATACTACAACCCATATCCATAAACTTTTCTGCGATTTCTTCAGGATTTGTGAGTCCAAGAAGCATTTCTCCTTCATCTATACCTGGGAAAATTATATCAGACTTCTTTGCAATTTCTAGTAATACTGGTATTGCTTCCTCGCAGCTCCACAATTTAAGTCTAATATTAGGATCAAAGGAAACAAGTACATCATTTGCTTTTGCAATTTCTATTGCTTTAAATAATGTATTTCTGCACTCTTCAGATAGGGCAGGTGTAATACCCGTAATATGAAGTATTTTCGCACTCTTTATGTATTCTTCATCTAGTTCTTCTGGTTTTAAAGTACTAGCTGCTGAATCTTTTCTGTAATAATACACATTTGGATTAGAATGCATAAATCTTTCCTTAAACAATATACCCGTACTTTTCAAAGGATCAAAAATAACCCTGGACACATCAACGCCTTCTCCTCGAATAGTAGCTTGTATATACCTTCCAAATTCATCATTCCCAAGTTTTGAAAACCAACCAACTTCATGCCCAAGTTTTGCAAGGGCAATTGCAACATTTGACTCTGCCCCTGCAATAGATTTATTGAAATTTTGAACGTACCTTAACGGTCCTGAGGAATCTGGGCCAAATAAAACCATAGACTCTCCAAAAGTTATAACATCCATAATTATCTTTGCACCCTTCCTGAAGCATCTCCATTCATAAGAGTTTCTACTTCTTCTTTTGACATATGGTTAAAGTCACCTTCAATAGTATGCTTAAGGCAAGAAGCAGCAACTGCAAATTCAAGTGTATCTTGTCTTGTTAGACCTGATGTTAACCCATATATAATTCCTGCTCCAAAGGAATCTCCGCCGCCAACTCTATCAACTATATGCATTTTGTATTTTTTAGAACTATAATATTCTTTTCCATCATAAAGCATTGCAGACCAACCATTTTCTGAAGCAGAAAAACTTTCTCTAAGTGTTATTGCAACATACTTTAAGTCAAACATATCTGTAAGTTTCTTTGCAACAACTTTATAACCCTCACCACTTAAAGTTCCACCAGTTACGTCTGTTCCCTCTGCACTAATTCCAAAAACTTTTTCGGCATCTTCTTCATTTGCTATGACTAAATCACAGTATTTAACGATTTCGCCCATTACTTTACCAGCTTTTTCACTGCTCCATAGTTTTTTTCTAAAGTTCAAATCTACACTTACCATAACGCCAGCTTCTTTTGCCGCCTTTACTGCATCCAGTGTTATTGCTGCACATTCATCAGATAGTGCAGGGGTTATTCCAGTAAAATGGAACCA
This sequence comes from Clostridium sp., assembly GCF_051278035.1. Taxonomy (GTDB): domain Bacteria; phylum Bacillota; class Clostridia; order Clostridiales; family Clostridiaceae; genus Clostridium_AD. The sequence goes on along the minus strand of NZ_JBNMNU010000031.1, from coordinate 26,882 downwards.
CTCTGCACCATTAAAAATTTCACTCCAGTTAAAATCTTCTCTTTTAGCCTGAGCAATTGCTGAATAAGCTCTATCATATATTACCTTAGAAGGTCTTTGAGATGCTCCTTTTTCACAGTAATAAATACCTAATCGCTCTCCGCCTCGTACAATCATATTTGTATCTACGCCATATTTCCTAAGCTCATTTACTGCGGCTTGACCGATTTCATGTTCAGGTAATTTTGTTACAAAGTATGTATCCTTACCATAATTTGAAAGTGATACAGCAACGTTTGCTTCACCTCCACCATAAATAGCTCCAAATTCTTTGGATTGTGCAAATCTTTCAAATCCAACTGGTGCAAGTCTAAGCATTATTTCTCCGAATGTAATAAATTTCCCCATATTATTTCTCCTCTCTTGCTATTCTAACTGCTTCAACAAATTTCGCTGCAGTTTGAGTTACTAATTCAAAATCTCCAGTTTTCGCACCCTTAGTTAAATCTCCACCAGTTCCTACTGCTACAGCCCCAGCTTTAATCCAATCTTTTACATTAGTAAGAGATACTCCCCCTGTTGGCATAAAGTTAGCTTGTGGAAGTGGTCCTCTAAACGAACTAATAATTGCTGGCCCAAAAACGTTTCCTGGGAACACTTTAATTATCTCAACGCCTAGTTCAAGTGCTTCTACCGCTTCTTTTACTGTCATAACGCCTGGCATTACAGCTACTCTATACCTATTACATAATTTAACTGTTTCGTGATTTAAACTAGGACTTACAATATACTTTGCTCCAGCCAATATGCAGGCTCTTGCTGTTTCAGGATCAAGAACTGTTCCAGCCCCAATAAGCATATCTTCATCATCTTTATATATTTCAGATAATTCTTTTATTATATCTACTGCACCTGGTACTGTCATTGTAATTTCAAGTGCTTTAATTCCACCTTTTTTAACTGCTTCTACAATCTTTATTCCTTCTTCTTTTGAAGTTGCTCTTATAACTGCAACTAATCCTGCGTCACTTATTTTTTTAATCATTTCTAATCTTTTCATTATTTACACCCCTTGTTTTATATTTTAGTTTTTAATTTTTTTGTTTAATCCAGTCAGCTTTAATTAAGTCCACTGTATGCATTACTTCTATTGATTTATTCCAAGTCATTTTATCACTTTCAAGCTTTTCACTCTTAAACCTCATTTAATATGATGTTATTTTTTAGAGTTACAATATTTTTTTAGCGTTGTGCGTATAGTCCCTTTTCCAGCATTCAATTCTTTAAAGTAACCTTCAATTTCCATGCCAAGTCCTACTTCATATAAATCAACACCAAAGATTGACTTATTAGATAAAATTTTATCCAAAGCCTCATGAACATTTTGATCACTACTAAACTCAATATCAGCTATTATTTTTGTTAGTGATGAGATCATCGGATCAGGACTTAATTCAAAGGAGTTTCCTTCATCATCTATAGCCATTAAATATCGACACCATCCAGCTATAGCAAGAGGTATAAAAGTTAAGTCTTTAACATCTAGTTTAGGGTTTTCAACATAAGCTTTAATAGACTCACCAAATCGTATACCAAGCTTTTGTGAAGTATCACATACAATTCTCTGTGGTGTATCTGGCATAAATGGATTTGGAAGGCGCACCTTCATTACTTCATCTATAAAGTCCTTAGGAGCTATAATCCCTGGGTTTACAACAACAGGTAATCCTTCCTTGTACCCTATATTTTCTATCAACGTTACAAGCTCGTTATCTTTCATTTCGTCTGATATTTTAGTGTAAGAAAGTAGACATCCGAAAATCGCGAGTGCTGTATGAAGTGGATTTAAGCAAGTACAAACTTTCATTTTCTCCACTTTATCTACAGTTTCTTTATTAGTATAAATAATACCGCCTTTATCAAGAGGAAGTCGACCATTTTTAAAATTGTCTTCAACAACTAAATATTGAGGCTCTTCAGCATTTACAAAAGATGCAACAAATGTGTTTTTCGAAGTCTTAATTATTTCTGTATCTTCAAATCCAACCTCTTTTAGCATTTCTATTACAGATCCTGCAGGTCTTGGTGTGATTTTATCTATCATAGTCCAAGGATAAGATATATTTTCTGTTACATAAGTCAGGAATTCAGATTCTACAACTTTATTCTCCACCCATTGTTCAGCAAATGTTGTAATAGCCTCCTCTAACTTTGAACCATTATGAGAGCAGTTATCCATACTAACTAAAGTTAATGGTATTCCGCTATTTTTAAACCTTTCATAACATAATGCTGCCAGTTTACCAATATAACTGGTTACTGAAGTAGGACCATTATTAAAATCTACTGCTACATCTTTTAATAATTCTCCATTTCCATTTTTCAAACTATAACCTTTTTCTGTAATAGTAAAAGATGCCATTTTAAGAGTTGCACTTCTAAAAATTTCTTTTAATCTAGTCCAATCATTTGTATTGTTTGTATCTACACATAGCGATTCTGCAATACTTCCTATTACTTTTTTTTCTAAACTTCCATCCGCTTTTAAAGTAACCAAAACGCTTAAATCATCAAATTTTTTATAGCATTTTTCGATAATCTCATAATCATATCCTTCAGCAACTATTATACCTGTATTTAATATTCCGCTATTTAATAATTCTTGGCAAACAGCTGCAGGGAACGCACGAAATATGTTTCCAGCTCCAAAATGTATCCATTCTGGATTTTCTTTAGTATCTTTTATCATTTTACTTCTATCAAATTTTGGTAATTGAAATCCACTATCTTGCCATTGCTTTCTATTGTTTAATTCATTTTGTGTAAGTTTCATTTAAATTCCTCCCCATATTTGACTGAAATCTATTTTGTTTTGTCTGATTTTTCAATTGCCTCTATTAAACCATTTAGATAAGTAGCTCCTAGTGCACGGTCATATAAGCCATATCCTGGCATTGCAACTTCGCCCCATATAGCCCTACCATGATCAGGACGTACTGGCCCATCAAATCCAGTTTCATGTAATGCTTTAATTATTTCATACATATCTAGTGAACCATCCCTCGATAAATGAGCCGCTTCATCAAATTTACCTGGTGCATAATGAATTAAATTACGTGTATGTGCAAAATGAATTCTTCCTTTTGCGCTGCGAATTATATCACAGATATCATTCTTAGGGTTTGAACCGAGTGAACCTGTGCACAATGTAAGACCATTGAATTTTGCATCTACCGCTTTTAGGAGTTTTAGAATGTTCTCTTTATTATTTATTATCCTTGGCAAATCAAATACAGGCCATGCAGGGTCATCCGGGTGAATTGCCATCATTATATTGTATTTTTCACATACTGGACGAATCTTATTTAGAAAGTATACAAGATTATCAAATAATTTTTCCTCACTAACCTCTTTGTATTTCTCAAATAATTCTTGTACGTATTCAAGTCTCTCTGGTTCCCAACCTGGCATTACGAAACCATTACTGTTTTTATCGATTTGCTCAAACATTTTTTCAGGTTCAATTTTATCTATTATCTCCTGGTCATATGATAAAACAGTTGAACCATCTTCGCGCATTTTAGCAAGTTCTGAACGAGTCCAGTCAAATACAGGCATAAAGTTATAACAAACCATATTAATACCTGCTTTACCTAGATTTTCTAGTGTTTCAATATAACTTTGGATGTATTGTTCTCTTTCAGGAAGTCCTATTTTAATAGAATCATGAATGTTTACGCTTTCTATACCTTCAATTTTTAGTCCACTTGCTTCAACTTCTTCTTTTATCTTTAAGATATTCTCTAGTGGCCATGCCTTTCCTGCTGGAATATCATAAAGGGTTGTAATAACACCAGTTACTCCCGGAATTTGTCTTATTTGCTTAAGTGTAACTGAGTCGTGATTGCTTCCAAACCATCTTAATGTCATTTTCATAAAATCGTCCTCCTCATATTTATTATTTTATATCTATTTTTAATATGTGCGTGAAGATCAGCCTTATTCTAATCACCCTAAACCGTTTTTGTTTGTTAACGTGAACAATTTTTGACACTTAATTTAAAATTATGTTATCTTTGCCACTGAGTTTCTTTCAACAAGCTCTGTATTTATATATATCTTTTCTCCGTTAATTATATCACTTTTCCCTTTAATACTACTACTCCCTATAATATTCAAAAGTTTTTCTGCACCTTTTCTACTTACTTCAATAATAGGTCTTCTTACTGTAGTTAAAGTTGGCCTTAGATACGCACCTAACTGATTACCATCAAACCCCATAATTGAAATGTCACTCGGAACATCTAGTCCCGCTTCAAATGTAGCTTTCATTGCTCCTACTGCCATTTCATCATTTGAGCAAAATACTGCTGTTGGGATAGTTCTTAATTTCAATATCTTTTTCATAGCACTGTATCCACTTCCAATGGTAAAATCTCCTTGGGCCATGTATTCATTTTTTATTAGAAGTTTGCTTTCAATTAATGCATCCAAAAATCCATTCTTTCTCTCTATAGTAGAATTAAACCCCTCTTTACCTTCTATTATAGCTATGTTTTTATGTCCATTTTCTATTAGGTACATTACAGCCTCATAAGCACCTTTTTTATCTGATGATAATATATTAACTAAAGAACTTTCATTTATATCTCTGTTTAAAACAACTAATGGAATTTTCTTCTCCATTAAATAATATATAAAAGAATTATCACTGTCACTTTGACTCATAAGTATAATACCATCAAAGCTTCTCTTATTAATGAATGTAAAGTTTTTGTAATCATCAATTCCTCTAACTACTAAGTTATAACTTTCTTTTATGACACTGTTTACACCATTTACTGTTTCATGAAAAAAACTTGATGCTGTTGCTTCACTTATAGTAGTAAAAATAAGTCCTATGTTATAGGATCTATTTAACACCAAGCTTTTAGCGCTATAATTTGTTACGTAGTTAAGTTCCTTTGCTATTGCCATTATTTTAGCCTTTGTCTCTACATTTATAAAAGGGCTGTCATTAAGTGCTCTAGAAACAGTAGTATGTGAAACATTCGCGATTTTAGCTATATCTTTTATTGTCACTTCCATTATTAACACCCCTATATCACTAGTAAATACTTATATAATACCATATATAAACCCACTTAACTAAATTTTCTAATTTACCATAGTATTACTAATGAACAATTGTGTCATAGTAACTACTGTTTTCATTAACAATCTATGCCAAAGTATCCTTTTGCATTATTGTAACATATCCCCTTGACAATATTTCCTAAAAGCTCCATATCATCAGGTACTTCACCATTCTCAGCCCATTCGCCGATTAAATTGCATAATATTCGTCTAAAGTATTCATGCCTTGTATAAGATAAAAAACTTCTTGAATCTGTTAGCATTCCCACAAAACGGCTTAAAAGACCAGTACTGGCTAAGGTTTTCATTTGTTCAATCATTCCTTCTTTATTGTCTAGGAACCACCAAGCTGCTCCAAACTGTATCTTTCCTGGAACCTGTGTACCTTGAAAGTTTCCAAGCATAGTACTAAGAACATAATTATCTTTTGGATTTAAAGTATATAGTATAGTTTTAGGAAGAGAATTTTGATTTTCTAATGAATCTAGAAATCTTGAAACAGGATAAGCTATTTGTTCATCGTTAATAGAATCAAATCCAGTATCTGGTCCTAATTGGTTTAGCATTTTTGTATTGTTATTCCTTTGCGCCGCAAGATGAAGTTGCATTGTCCATTCAAGCTCTGAGTATAATCCGCCTAAGAATTGTAATGTATATGTCTTATATTTGCTTTCTTCATCTATGGAAATAGTCTCTCCTTTTAATGCCTTTGCAAATATATCAGATACTTCTTCAAGTGAAGCTTCCATATATATTAAACTATCTATACCATGATCTGATATTTTACATCCAACTTCGTTAAAGAATCTCACCCTTGATTCTAGAGCTTTTAAAAATTCATGATAGTTTTTAATACCTATTTCAGATGCTTTTTCAAGCTTTCCAACCCAGGGAATAAAAGTGTCTTTGTTTATTTGAAGTCCTTTATCAGGTCTTAAAGCCGGCAAAACCTTTACATCAAATGTTGCATCTTCCTTGATTTTTATATGATATTCTAATGAATCTATTGGATCATCTGTTGTGCATAGTGCTTTAACATTAGATTTTTTAATCAAATCTCTTGCTCCAAAGCCTTGTCCATTTAGTTGTGTATTTACTTTTTCCCAAATTGCAGGTGCAGTTTTTTCATTTAGCACATCATATATTCCAAAGAATCTTTGAAGTTCTAAATGAGTCCAATGATAAAGAGGATTACCTATAGCCATTGGCATTGTTCTTGCCCATGCCATAAATTTTTCATAATCGCTAGCACTTCCAGTAATATACTTTTCATCTATACCATTACTTCTCATAGCTCTCCATTTATAATGATCACCATATAACCATGCTTCAGTTATATTTTTAAATCCCTTATTTTCAAAGATTTCTTTTGGACTTAGATGACAATGGTAATCAATAATAGGCATATCTTTTGCATAATCGTTATATAAATTTATTGCTGTATCGTTCGATAATAAAAAATTTTCGCCCATAAATTTTTTCATAACTTCACCCTTCTTTAAATATATTTTTTGTTAATGTTAACGTGAACAATCTTGTTAACTTGGTTTCATTATAAACTAAAGTATTTGATAATGCAATAGTGCAAACAATAACCACTTTTACTTTTTAAACATGTATAAAAATAATTCTATACATTCTCTGTTTTGCTTATCACACTTAAAATCACACAAACTATCATTAAAATAATAGCAACCACAGTAGCACTCATACCAGCCAAAATCCCAAAAGCATCGGATAATGCACCTGTTATAATTGGCATTATGATAGCTCCAACACTGCCTACCATTAGCAATACTCCCATTGACATTGGATATTTTTTAATGGTGTTCCCAATAATAGAAATTGTTGTAGGATAAATACCTGCCATAGATAGTCCGAGTCCCATTATAGCTATAGTAATAACCGTTAAGTTTCGTGATGAAAGTAGCAATAAATAAAAACCTGCGGTCCCAATGCTTGTTGTCAGAATCAATGCTTTCTTTGATACTTTATCTCCTAGAAATGCACAAGTTAATCTACCAATAAGGATAACTACCCATAATAAAGAAGCAAGCATTTGAGCATATTCTATTGACATGATATTCGAATCAATAAAATACTTAACCATCCATCCATTAATAGTTGCTTCTGCAGACAAGTAAAAAAATAAAATTCCAACAGTAATTAAAAAATATCTATTTTGAAGAAATTCATAAGATACTTTAACTTTCTTCTTTTCCTTAGCCACATCATCTATTTCCATTTTTGAAAAAAGAAATATAGAAAAAATTGCAAGAATGATAATAACCCCTGAAGCTATTTTCCAACCATTCTCTGCACCTATCTTAGTACTAAATATAACTAGAAATGGAGCACTTAATGCACCAATTGCAAAAATACTATGTAAAATATTAAGAGCTGCTGAACTACTATTTGAAACCTCATTTACAATAGTGTTGTTAAAATTTGAGATACTTCCCCTACTGAGCCCCGTAAATAAAAACCCTAAAATAAGTAGAACTGGATTGCCTGTTAAAATCATAATTGAAAATCCCATAACAACAAAGCTACATAAAAACATTATGGATTTTTTTCGTCCTAAATAAAGAGGCAAGACCCCTGCAATAAAGCCAGCTATTAGGTTACCTGCTTGATGCGCAGATAGTAATGCGCCACTTACTGTATTGTTTAGCCCATATTCATTACTAATTATTGGTAGCAGCGAACCTAAAATCATAGAATATAGTCCATTGACTGCAAAAACAAAAAAGCAACAAATTAAAATGTACTTATTGTTCTTGTCAAGATTCGAGTAAAATGATGTTTTTTTCATATAGTTAAATTCCTCCTGATGTTATAAAAATGAACATAATGTATTTAGCTACCCCCTCCTTTTTCTTAGGGCTAGTCTATATAATATACTATCATCATATAAATTTCTACATGCAATCAAGAATACCTTCTTTGAAATTTATTGAATAATAATGTAGATTTTATATACTCATATTATAGTTTTTTCAGTATTAATATATGATGTCAACGACGACTATTAACTTTTCTTGATAATTTTAATAGCTTGTTTATGATAATATGGCTTTAATGCAAAGCAAAGTGTAAATATAAAACAACTTCAATTAATACTTAATATTTTACCGATATGTCACAACATTAGTTGAATATCATTTAGAATACCCATTAAACTAAATATATAAACGATAATAATGCATATTTTCACCTCATATAAGCTTTCTGTATTACTGTATGATGTGAAAGTATGTTTAGTTCATTACCCACTTTTTAGGAAAGTATAGTAATAAAACGTCAAAAGGAAGCCCTTTGGCTTCCTTATAAAATTCGCTTTATTATAATAAGCTCTTTACAAGATTATCTATAATAACATCTTCATTTTTTTTACTCCTGGTAATATCACTAACTGATTTAAATCCCAAACGATCTTTTATATTACTACCCATAGAAGCTACTACTAGATGTATCTTATCTAATGAAGTTGTTTTTAAAAAAGTTCCAATAGCGGGTGCTGCCCCGCCAGCCCACAATGGCGTAACTACAATAAATTCATCAGTATTACTTAAATCACCATTAATTTTTATATCAACACTCTTATTTTTTGAAGAATAATATCCAGCTTTTAAATATCCTAAAATACCCTTCCAATTCATATTATCTGTAATTTCTATAACCTCACAGGAAAGTTTATTTGCTATTTTTTCACCTATCCTCTTGCTATTTCCATCTCTTGTAAAATAAATAACTTTATAATTCACAATATCATCTCCTATATTTATCCGTATAATAAGATTTTTACGCTATACTTATCCAAATATAGTATAATCTATATTTGGTGAAAATCATATAAAAATTAGTTAAGTTACAATATAGACTTTCCAAACCCGCACGCCACGCGAGTGACACCATGTATTTATTTTACAGCATTCTTTATTCCTACAGCAAAATCATAAACTCTTTTTATTATATCTTCCTGTGCTCCACCTTCAGCCAGCAATTTTATTATTGCGCTTCCCACAATAATAGCTTCACAATATGGGGCATAGGCCTCTGCCATTTCAGCACTAGAAATACCAAAACCAAGGGCCCTTGGCATGTTTGTATAGCCTTTGATTAGATTCATATATTCCTTTATATCTGTATTAATATTTTGCCTTGTGCCCGTTACTCCATTCACAGAAACACAATATACAAACCCTTTCGCCATATTAGTTATCGCACTAATTCTAGCTTTGGAAGTTGGAGCTACCATTGGTATTATGCAGATGTCGTATTTATCAGCAATTTCTATTACTTCAGCCCTCTCTTCTAATGGAAGATCAGGAATGATTAAACCATCAACGCCAACCTTCTGGCACTGTTTTAAGAATCTTTCAAGTCCGTATTTGAATATTGAGTTATAATAAAGCAAATATACTAGTGGAATCTGTGTTTTTTCTCTTATTTCACTTACTTTTTCCATAATTGAACTGATTTTAGTACCGCCTGCTAAAGCTCTTGTAGAGGAAGCTTGTATCACGGGACCATCTGCCATAGGGTCAGAATAAGGAACTCCGATTTCTATTATATCCGCCCCAGCTTTTTCAAGGGCTATAACTAATTTTAAGGTGGTATCTAAATTCGGATCACCAGCAGTTATGAAAGGAATAAAGGCTTTTTCGTTTTTTTCCTTAAGATAATTAAATCGTTCAACTATTCTATTCATAGTTTCACCCCCATTAAAGCTGCGACAGTATTTATATCCTTATCGCCTCGTCCAGAAAGATTAATAATTATTATTTTATCCTTAGGTAACTCTTTCGCTAGCTTCATAACATAAGCAATCGCATGAGCACTTTCTATAGCGGGAATTATCCCCTCTACTTTTGAAAGCTCCATGAAGGCATCGATAGCCTCATCATCTGTAGCCGAGACATATTGTGCCCTGTTAATGTCATATAAATGTGCATGTTCCGGTCCTACCCCTGGGTAATCAAGCCCCGCCGATATTGAATATACAGGCATTATTTGACCATCCGCATCTTGAAGTACATAAGTCTTCATTCCGTGAATTATGCCTATGTTGCCCTTGGATATCGTTGCGGCATGCTTCTCGGTATTTAGCCCTTTTCCTGCAGCTTCAACTCCGACAAGTTTTACAGCACTATCATTAATAAAAGGATAAAATATACCCATAGCATTGCTTCCACCACCAATGCAAGCTACAATATAATCTGGTAGTCTATTTTCTTTGAATAATATTTGTCTCCTTGCCTCATCTCCAATAACCCTTTGAAAATCTCTTACCATAGTTGGATATGGATGTAATCCAACGGTAGACCCTATAACATAAAAAGTATCCTCCACATTTGCAACCCAGTTTTTCATAGCTTCGTTTACTGCATCTTTCAAAGTACAGGTGCCTGTGGTAACAGAAGTAACCTTAGCGCCAAGTATTTTCATTTTGAAAACATTCAAAGACTGTCTTCGTATGTCTGCCTCCCCCATAAATACCTCACAGGGAAGCCCAAACATAGCAGCTACTGTGGCTGTAGCAACTCCATGTTGACCTGCTCCGGTTTCTGCAATTATTCTTTTCTTTCCCATTCTTATTGCTAGTAGTATCTGACCTAGTGCATTATTAATTTTATGAGCTCCTGTATGGTTTAAATCCTCTCTTTTTAAATATATTTTTGCTCCGCCTAACTTTTTTGTAAGATGCTCTGCATAGTATAGTGGAGTTTCCCTTCCTGAGTAGTCCTTTAGGTAATATCTATATTTCTCCATAAACTCCGGGTCTAAAATCGCCTTTTCATATTCCTCTTCAAGCTCTATAACTGCACTCATAACTGTTTCTGGAGCGTATTGTCCTCCGAATTTTCCAAATTTACCTTTCATGTAATTCCCTCACCTTCCTAATAAATTTTTTCATCTTTTCATAATCTTTAAATCCCTGTGTCTCTACACCGCTGGATACATCCACCCCGTAAGGTGTAAGCTGTATTATTCCCTGTGCTACATTTTCACTAGTTAATCCAACAGCTAGCATTATTTGTGATCCTTTAACCTTTTGTTGTACAAGTTCCCATTTAAATATTTCCCCAGAACCTGAAATACTATTATCCAAAAGAAATTTCTCACATTTGTAATTTTTAACTTCAGATATACTCTTCGAACTAATAATTTTTATAGCTTTCCAAATCTCAAAACCCTTAAACTTATTAATATATGCCTGAGTTTCATGTCCATGAAACTGAAGAACCTGAAGCTTTAGCTTTTCTGCAATTTCTAATACTTTTAACGGTTCCTCATCCATGTTCACTCTTCTTTTACTTTCAGCAAAGACAAAGCCTACATGTTCTACCTGGAGCTTATTTAAATATTCTATATCTTCAGGCCTTCTAATTCCACAAATCTTAATTTTAGTCATGGCAAGCCCCTTGATATGCTCCTACAATGTCCGGATTTCTCATAAAAGATTCTCCAATAAGCACAGCATCAGCTCCAATTGACCTTAAATACATAAGATCACTAATAGAACTTATTCCACTTTCAGATACAACGATTTTATCTTTTGGTATATACTTCATTAGTTTTTCTGTAGTGTGTATATCAACATGAAAATCGTTTAAATCCCTATTGTTTATGCCAATTATATTACATCCACATTCTAGCGAAAGCTCTACTTCAGCTCTATCATGTACCTCTACCAAGCAATGAAGACCCAGGGATGTTGCAAGTTCATAATAAGCCTTTAGTTTATCCTTAAGTATTGCAGCTATTAACAACACAGCATCTGCGGAAAGTTCAATAGATTGATAAATTTGATACTTATCTACAATAAAATCTTTTCGCAATATAGGTCTAGTAGAATTCTCTTTAACCAATTTTATATAACCATTATTTCCCAAGAAATATTTCTTCTCTGTTAAAACTGAAATAGCATCCACTCCATACTTTTCATAGTTTAGTGCAGTCCTTACGGGCTCAAAATTCTTATCAATAATTCCCTTTGAAGGGGATGCCTTTTTCACTTCACCTATAATTGATAATCCATTTGTCTTAAGTACTGATTCAAAATTTCTTATTTTCCTAGATTCTGTATTCATTAGACTGTGCACAGGTCTTTCGATTTTTTCTCTTTCAATCTGAATGATTTTATCTCGAATTATTTCATCTAATATATTCATGATAATCTTAGCTCCTGAAGCTTGCGATAAGCCCTGCCTGTGTCAAGTAATTCCTTAGCTAAGGTTACTCCTTCTTTTAAGCTATCACATTTTTTCCCTACATATAATGCTGCCGCTGCGTTTATTACAATAATATCTCTTTTAGGACCTTTTTCGCCGTTTAAGATACTCAATATTATATTTGCATTATCCTTTATAGTTCCACCAAGTATCTCCATGGCAGTTGCTCTTTTAATACCAAATTCTTCTGGATATATATTATAATTCGATACAATACCATCCCTTAATTCACTTACGAAGGTTAATCCCGTAGTAGTTATTTCATCTAGCCCATCTATGCCATGTACTACAAGTGCCTTCTCTACTCCAAGTTTTTCTAAAACTTTAGCCAAGGGGTTAGTTAGTTCTTCACTAAAGACTCCAATGGTTTGACCACGTACAAACGCTGGATTTGTGAGAGGTCCTAAAATATTGAAAATAGTTCTAGTCCCTATTTCCCTTCTTGCTACTGCAGCATTTTTCATAGCCAAATGATAAGTTTGAGCAAATAGAAAAGCCATGCCTTTTTCGTCGATTAATTTTACTGCAGCGCTAGGCTCTACATTTATATTAATTCCAAGTTCAGATAGCACATCAGCGCTTCCACTTTTACTAGAAACCGCCCTATTGCCATGTTTGGCCACTTTAACTCCCCCAGCTGCTGCTATTATTGCGCAAGCACTGGATATATTAAAGGTCTTACCACCGTCACCACCAGTTCCACAGGTATCAATAGCGTACTCACTTTTTAAAGTTAAACACTTTGCATTATCTCTCATTGCCCTTGCACAACCTGTTATCTCCTCTATTGTTTCCCCCTTCATTCTTAACCCCACAAGAAAACCTCCTATTTGAGCTTGCGTAGCCTCACCTTTCATTATTCCAGTCATAAAAATATAAGCTTCCTCCTCTGTTAGGTTCTCCTTAGATATGATTTTACTAATCACCATTTTTAATATTACAAATCACCTCCACAAAGTTTTTAATTATCATTTTTCCTTCTTCCGTAAATATCGATTCCGGATGAAATTGAAGTCCATATACCTGGAATTCTTTATGCGCAAGTCCCATTATTAAGCCATCCTGTGTTTCTGCAGTTATCTTTAATACTTCTGGAAGTGTACTTCTTTCAACAACTAATGAGTGATATCTCATCACTTTTAAATTGTCATTCAAATCTTTAAATAAGTCTTTTCCATTATGTTTAATAATAGAGGTTTTCCCATGCTTTATTTCCGGTGCACCTATAACTTTTCCACCATAGACATGCCCTATGGCTTGATGTCCTAAACATATTCCCTTAATTGGTATTACACCTCCAAAAGCTTTTATAACTTTAATACAAAGGCCTGCATTTTCAGGTCTTCCTGGTCCTGGAGAAATAACAATGCCTTCTAATGCCAGCTTTTTTAATCCATCAATTGTGAACTCATCATTTCTTAATACTTTTACATCCTTATATACTTCTCCTACATATTGGTATAGGTTATAGGTAAAAGAATCGTAATTATCAATTATTAAAATCATTACAATACCTCCGTTAGAGCCATAGTTTTATTTAGTGTTTCAGCGTATTCAGACTCAGGCACTGAGTCATAGACTATTCCTGCTCCTGCTTGAACATAAGCGAAATCATCTTTGAATACTATGGTTCTTATGGCTATGCAAGTATCCATATCACCATCATAAGAAAAATAACCAATAGCTCCTGAATATATACCACGGCGCACATTTTCAAGTTCATCGATAATCTCCATAGCTCTTATCTTTGGCGCCCCAGAAACTGTCCCTACTGGCATGCAAGATGAAAGTGCACTAAAGCAATTTAATCCACTCCTTAAAGTCCCTGATACCTTGGAGCATATATGCATTACATGAGAAAACATTTCCACCTCCATAAACTTATCTAATCTTACAGATCCAAATTCACTAATTTTACCTATATCATTTCTACCTAAATCTACTAACATTAAATGTTCTGCTCTTTCCTTATCATCCTTTAACAATTCCTCTGCTAGTTTTTGATCTTCCTTTGAATTGCTACCTCTTGGCCTTGTACCCGCAATAGGATTTGTTATTACCTTGTCATTTTTAACTTTAACCAAACTTTCTGGAGAAGCTCCGGCAATCTTATAATCTTCAAAATCTAGATAAAACATATATGGAGATGGATTACTGCGCCGAAGTTCCCTGTATACTTCAAATGAGTCTACATTATTTTTAATTTTGAGCCTTTGAGATAACACCACTTGGAACACATCTCCGGAGGCTATATACTGCTTTGCCTTATTAACAATGTTACAAAAATCATCTTTATCATAATTAGAAATAATCTGTTTGTTTTGTGAAGTATTAGATAATTTATGACTCGGACGCTCTTCATTTATCAATATCTTCATTTTATTTAGTTTAACTAAAACAGTATTATAATCCTCATCCTCTGTGGGGAACACATTGTGAACTAACAGTATGGTGTTCTTTAAATGATCAAAGCATATGAAATCTCTATAGAAAAGCAAAGAGGCCTCTGGTAAATTAAGCTCGTCCGGGTTACTATCAGGCAATTTCTCATATTGTCTAATTACGTCATAACCAATATACCCTATTGACCCTCCAATGAAAGGTAGCTCTAAATCTAATCTTTCATAAGTTCTAAGTAAATGGTCTTTCGCATAGTCCAGTATCTTACCTTTTTCTCTCCTTATTTTTCCCCCTTTTGTGACAATTATATTTTCCCCTCGACTACTGATCCTCATATAAGGATTACTTCCCATAAAAGAGTACCTTCCCTCATCGCTGGAATTTGAAGCACTTTCTAATAAAAACTTATATTCCCCACACAATTTATAAAAAATATTTACCGGTGTGAATTCATCACCATTCATTTTAATGAATATTGGGAAAATTGCATTTAATTTTTTTTTACTCTTAAATTCACTTTCATTAAAATTGACCATTATAATTACCCCCTGTTATTTTTTTAAACACAAAAAACACCTCATCCACTAATGGGACGAAGTGACCGCGGTGCCACCCATATTAGCTATTGTGCTACAAAAAAAACAAAAACATCCCATCCCACTAAAGGACGAAATGTAAAATTTCGTTGTACCACCTAAATAACTATCTTTATCAGGTACAGATTTCTCGATACCCTGTCCATATAACGGTAGACCCTCCGGTTAATGCTACTACTACTTCGCACCACATCTCACAGAACCATTCAATAACGGCTACAGTACCTAGCTTTCACCACCCTAGATTCGCTTAAACTAAATTCCATTATTTACTCTTTCTGCTCATTGATATTGCTGTTATGATACATCTTTAATTAAGACTTGTCAACAAATATTCGAGAATTAATATTTTATCTTAATGAAATATTAAAATACAGCAGGTAATTATATGTTGAAAATTGTAGAACATCTATTTTTAATCTCACCACAATATAACAAATAAAATACTATGTTTATGATATAATTACAAACGTAGTAAATTATCCTTAATTTGGGAATAAATACTATATTTAAGCAATATAATTATATTACTCAAGCTTTTTGCTGAGTTTGTTAGAAAGTATAAACGGAATCATGACCATTAATATTTTAGCGAGAGGGGATTATATGGAATTAAATACGTTAGAACGAGAGATGCTAATTGACATTTACGATGCTGATAATTTGCCAGGAATGTCATTTGAAATTGAAAATTATAAATTAACAGAGGAAGACGAAAAAGACAAGAAACAAGAATTTGCTTTCTATTTAGGAATACTAAAAAAATCTGGCTTTATAAAATATAAGGAAGATGAAGCCTTTTCAAAAAGTGGAATTCGTAGCACAAAATATAATAATAATGTAACTATTATTAATGAGGAAAAAGTGCACATAGATTACAAAGGAACAAAATTAGTAGAACTTTATAATTACAATAGTGCAGAGAATCAAAAAGAAATGTTCATATGTAGTTAGAAAAGTTTTATAAGAAGAATAATATTAGTAGCGCTAATACTCACATGTATTAGTGCTGTTTTTTTTATTATCTTCAATATACTTTCCTTCCAATTTATTTCACCTCTTTAATTCCTAGGTAATATGCACCTTTTGCTGATGAAACATCTTCATCATAAAGCTTACTTTCTATGTTATTTATACGGAGTTCATTAATAAATTCATCTTTAACAATCTGAATTTTAGTTATGATACTTCCCTTTATTGCTAATGGAATTTCACCCTTAATCCCTAATAATTTAATTGCTCTAATAGTATTTTGAGCTAAATCCACACCTGCATTTTTTAATATCTGAGTACAGATATTATCGCCAATCTCACATATTTTTAAAACTACAGGTACTAATGAAGCAATTTCACCTTTATTTGAATTATAAACAAATTGTAATAGTTCTTCTCTATTTTCACAGTTTGTACTTTTAAAAATCTCTTTTGTTAAGCTGCTATCAGCAAGTCCCAGATCATTTTCTAAGAAAACACTTCTAATAGCCTCCATTGCTATAAAATATCCACTACCTTGGTCCCCTATTAAGTGACCCCATCCACCAACTCTTACAGATGAGCCATTATCTTTCCCAATTGTAATAGATCCGGTACCTGAAATAGTCATTATGCCGTCATTTCCTTTTAGAAGTGCACTTAATGCTAACTCACCATCATTAATAACTTTTATAGGGCAATTAAATTTCTTTTTTAAAAACTGCTGAATTACTGTCTTATTTTCTCCTGCCTCACACCCTGCAAGTCCTAAACACATGTATACACAATTATCTAATGATAATTGTTTTGTACATTCTGATATGGATAGCTGTATATTATTAAGGGCTAGATCTTTATCTATAAGTATATTCCCAAGACCTGCATATCCTCTTTCAATCTCACTACCATCTAAAGCATAGGCTATAGCTTCAGTCTTGGTTCCACCTCCATCCACACCTAATATATATTTCGTTTCCATAATAACTAATGCATCCTGCCGCGTCATATTTACCTCCTTTGCATAGACATTACTATTTAAAATAGTGTAATTATCTGTTTAGCAACCATTTAAGTACCAAAATCCCATTATCTAGTTGTTTAGTTGAACTAATAATACTGATTACCTTATTTTCTGTATCATACCCCATATCTTTAAGTATCTCGATACCCTCCACATTTATAGCATACACTTCCATTTTATTGTCACCTGCCCTAGCTTCAAGCTTTTCATTTTTTATAGAAGCTAAATTTAGGCTGGGAGTATTATCTAGTCTTAATAATATATCCTGCTGAGCTAATGTTTCAAATATGTTTTTATCCATAATTACAATATCAAGGTCTTCAACAGAGAGCATAGCCATAAACCTCTGCATATATTCAACTGGCATTATATCTGCGGGATTATTTGAACTAGCTGGTGGTATTATATCAACAATAGCCTGTTTTCTAATTGCTCCGTCACTCACGACAATACTTGTAAGCTTATTTTCTAAATCATTTTCTTATTAACATCTACCACGTTTCCAATCACCGTTAAATTAAATACATAATCAATTTTGGTAAGTTGACTATGTATAAGAGAACCCACTATACATATAATTGCTATTGTTCCTATAATATGCACTTTGTAATAATCCCAAATATATTCAGCTTTCTTTTTCTTGCTCATGCTTTTTAAGTCAACCATAATCCTTCCCCCCTTAAAAATTTATTTATGCATATAAAAACTACTGAAATACTTATATATATTTCAGTAGTTACATTTACTATTCTAGAGAATTTTTATTTTAAATCACTAATGAAATTAGGAAGATCAAAACAAGATTTCGCAATTTTTTTTGTTAAGTAACGAGTTTTTAATGGCAATCTATTTACGTCCATATCAATAGGGTCATAAACATCTGAAGCCATAGTAAAACTCCATAATCCTCCTGGATATGTAGGAACAAATGCTATATATGTGGTTACAAATTTAAAGTTATTCTTTAATATCTTTCTTGTATTCTCGATAATATTTCGATGAAGCATTGGAGATTCACTCTGACATACCATTACTCCGTCAGGATTCATTGATTTTTTTACATTTTTATAAAATTCTTCTCCAAACAAATCCTTAGCTGGTCCCTCAGGATCAGGTGAATCAACCATTATTACGTCATACTTAATATCAGTAGTCTTTACATATTCAACACCGTCTCCGAATTTAAAATTGATTCTTTTATCAAATTCAGAAGCCCCCGTTATCAGTGGAAGAAATTTTATGCATTCTTCTGTTACTAGTTCGTCAAGCTCCACCATATCGATTGTTTCAAGTTCCTCATACTTTGATAACTCTCTTACTGCTCCACAGTCTCCTCCACCTATCACCAAAACATTTCGTGGTTTTTTATGAGTAAGTACTGGAATATGCGTAATCATTTCATTGTATATAAAACCATCTGCAGAGGTGGTCTGCATTACACCATCAAGCACAAGACAAGGTCCAAATGCTGCAGTATCAATCAAAGCTACCTCTTGATAAGGCGATTTTGAATAAGAAAAACATTTGTTTATTTTATAAGTTATTTTTAAATTCTTCTTTTCAACCTCAACTTCCTCAAACCATAGTTCATTATCTATTTCTTTAAAATACTTTGGTAATTCATCCATTTTCATAATAATTCCTCCAATATAGTAACTATATCTATCTTTTATGTTATGATTTTTGTTGATAAATTTGTTTATCCCAATTATATCATACATAATTTAAATTTCAACTTGAACGTACCAGTGTTTCGTTGCGCCAACAAAGGAGATAAAGCAAGGCCTTATCTCCTTTGTGTTCAGTATAAACCTTACTGTTTTCCTAATCCTATTTTAAATTTATTAGAAGTTCCCCGGACTTTACTTGTTGTCCTTCCTTAACATTAATCGACTCAACCACACCTGCAGTAGAGGCGCTTACTCGCGTCTCCATCTTCATAGCCTCAACTGTCATTAGTGGTTGATTCTCAGTCACTGTATCCCCTTCTTTTACAAGAATGGCTAAAACAACTCCAGGTATTGGCGCTCCGATCTCTAATGGATTAGATGAATCCGCCATTTCTGACGTTTCAAATTCTTGCAATTTTTTATTATGTCTATCTTTTATTTTTATTTCTCTTCTATTTCCATCCACCTCAAAAGCAACAACTTTGTTACCTTCCACATCTAATTTACCTATTTTAAGAAGCTTTATCATATAAGCTTTTCCATCAGCAATTTCAGCTTCACAAGTTTCACCCACATTTAACCCATGGAAATAAACGTCACTTCCGATTCTACTTAAATCTCCAAACTCCTTTGTATACTTTATATAGCCCTCAAATACCTCAGGATATAATGAATAGCTTAATAAATCTCTTTTGTCTGGGGTAATATTGTGCTTCTCTATTAAGTGTTTTTCTATTTTACTAAAATCCTCATCAGGAAGTAATTCACCAGGTCTACATGTAATTGGCGTCTCTCCCTTTAAAACTAAATTCTGAAGTTTTTCTGGAAAACCACCTATTGGTTGACCCATCATTCCTTTAAAATAAGCCACAACGGAATCTGGAAACGATATATTAGTTGCCTTTTGGTATATATTTTCTGGTGTAAGATCATTTTGAACCATAAATATTGCAAAATCTCCAACCATTTTAGAGGATGGTGTTACTTTAACAATATCCCCTACCATATCATTTACAACTTTATACATTTCTTTTATTTCACTAAATTTATGGGAAAGTCCGAAACTTTCCACCTGAGGTTTCAAATTAGAGTATTGACCTCCTGGAATCTCATAACGATAAATTTCAGCGGAACCAGATTTGAGTCCCGATTCAAACTTATGATAAACTGGTCTTACTGCATCCCAATAATCTGAAACCTTCTGAATTCCTTTGAGTTCTATGCCAGTGTCTCTATCAGTATTTGTAAGTGCTGCAACAACCGAGTTCAAAGCAGGTTGACTTGTAAGTCCTGACATACTATTAAAAGCAGTATCCACAATGTCAACGCCGGCCTCTACTGCCATAAGAACTGTTGCAACACCATTGCCTGTAGTGTCATGAGTATGGAGATGTATAGGCATTCCAACTTCTTTCTTGAGTGCATCTATTAATTTAAAAGCAGCATGAGGTTTTAGTAGTGCTGACATATCTTTTATTCCTAAAATATGTGCCCCTGTTTTTTCAATTTCCTTCGCTAGCTTAATATAATAATCTAAATTATATTTGTCCTTTTTGTCATTTAAGATATCCCCTGTGTAACAAATGCAAGCTTCTGCAACTTTGCCACTTTTAACAACTTCATCTATAGAAACTTCCATTCCTTTTAGCCAATTTAAAGAATCAAAAATCCTAAAAACATCAATGCCTGTATTTGCAGATTCTTTAATAAATTCACGAATTATATTATCAGGATAATTTTTATAACCTACTGCATTTGCACCACGTAGTAGCATCTGGAAAAGCACATTAGGAACCCTCGATCGTAGTTCTACTAGCCTTTCCCAAGGGGATTCATTTAAAAAACGATATGCTACATCAAAAGTAGCTCCCCCCCACATATCTAGTGAAAACAAATCTGATCCATATATAGATGTAGCTTTTGCTATCTTTAACATATCCTTTGTTCTTACTCTAGTTGCCATTAAGGATTGATGAGCATCTCTCATGGTAGTGTCCGTAAGCAATAATTTATTCTGACTATTAATCCATTTTATAAGCCCCTTAGTTCCTTGCATATCTAAAATCTGTTTTGTCCCACTCAATGTTTCAGGAATTATAATTTTAGGGACTACAGGAACATCATAAAGGTTTTTAATTCCATTAGTTTCATTTACTACTTTTTCTCCGATAAATTTTAACACTCTATTTTCTTCATCTGCCTTAGGTTCAATAGATATTAAATCAGTATTTTCCTCAATGAAGTCTGTATTACATTCACCCTTTAAAAAAATAGGATGATTCAATACATTAATTAAAAAGCCTATATTGGTCTTTACTCCTGTAATTTTAGTTTCTTCCACAGCTCTTATAGACTTCTTTATAGCATCCTTAAAGGTTCTTGACCATGAAATGTTTTTGACCAAAAGGCTATCATAGTAAGGGCTAATTATAGCTCCTGCAAACCCATTACCACCATCTAGCCTTATTCCAAATCCAGAACCTGTTCTATATTCTTCTATTTTCCCAGTATCAGGTGCAAAATTATTGGAAGGATCCTCTGTTGTTATCCTACATTGAATAGAATAGCCGCAAACTTTAACATCTTCTTGAGAAACAATTCCTATTTCTTGAGAATTTAGTGCATAATCCTCTGCTATTAGTATTTGACTTTGAACTATATCAATTCCCGTTACCATTTCTGTAACGGTATGTTCAACTTGAATTCTTGGATTCATTTCTATAAAATAGTGGTTTCCATGCATATCCACTAAAAACTCCAAGGTTCCCGCACTTATATAATTTACTGATTTAGCTATTTTTATGGCATCACTACAGATTTCTTTCCTTTTTTCTTCAGGTATTGAAAAAGCAGGAGTATACTCTACCACCTTCTGATGTCTTCTTTGAATAGAACAATCCCTTTCGTGTAAATGAACGATATTACCAAATTTATCTCCAAGAACCTGTACTTCTATATGCTTAGACTTTTCAAGATATTTCTCTATAAAAAGGAGGTCAATACCAAATGCTTTCTTTGCTTCACTCCTAGCACTTCTATACGCGGAAGCAAGTTCATCTTCACTTCTTACAATTCTCATACCACGTCCGCCACCACCAGCAACAGCTTTTAGCATAACCGGATATCCACATTTCGTTGCCAGTTTCTTTGCATCATCTATTGTTTCAATATTTTTTTCATCACCAGGTATAGTTGGAACCCCTACTGCTTTTGCTACAATTTTAGATTTGATTTTGTCTCCAAGTTTATCCATCATTTCCGCGGTAGGTCCTATAAATTCAATACCTGCGCTAGCACATTGTTTTGCAAATTCAGGGTTTTCTGACAAAAATCCATAACCAGGGTGAATGGCATCCACACCTTTTTTAAGTGCAATACTAATTACTTCCTCAATATCTAGGTAAGCCTCAACAGGACTTCTATTTTCTCCAATTAAATAAGCTTCATCTGCCTTAGTTTTAAACAGTGAATATTTATCCTCATTAGAATAAATTGCCACCGTTCGAATTCCAAGTTCATGACATGCTCTAAAAATTCTTATGGCAATTTCGCCTCTGTTTGCTACTAGTACTCGTTTAAATTTCTTCACTTTACATACCCCCTATTTAACCTTTAACTAGCTTTATTATTCATTAACATTATTTAATAGAATACATGATTTTTAATTAAAATACAATTTTATTTTTTTCTCACCGTCATATTATTTATAATAATAGTAAAAGATAGCTTTAAGTATAATCATTTGCATTTTAAGTGAAAATAGAATTTTTCGCAATACATAGTTACTATAACTATGTATTGAATTGTTAATATTTATATGCTATATTATTAATATACAATATATGAATAAAGTATATCAATTTATACGTTATAATTAAATTTTATGGAGGTTAATTATGGAAATAAAAGATAGTTACATTTTTGTAACCTTTGGTGATTCTATTACAAGAGGAATTATTTATGATGATATAAAATCTAAGTATACACCTTCAAAAGAAAACTTTACTAGCATCATTTCTGATAAAATAAAAGGTCAAGTATACAATGCCGGTAAATTTGGTAATACCATTATGCGTGGCGCAAGTAAGATGTATAATGATGTGATCAAAAAATCACCTGATGTTGTTTTAATAGAATTTGGCGGTAATGACTGTGACTATAACTGGGATGACATTGCTAAAAATCCTGACATGGATTATAAACCAAATACTGATATTTCTACTTTTCGTGAAACCCTACTCACAATGATAGAAACCTTAAACACTAATCACATATTACCTATGCTTATGACTTTGCCACCACTGGACCCACTAAAATATTTTAAATGGGTTGCAAAAGAAGATTCTTCTGCTGAGCAAAACATTTTACATTGGTTAGGTACAAAGGATAATATTTTTAACTGGCATAGTTCATATAACAATATAATCACTGAGGTAGCTAATGCAACTAATACTGTACTTATAGATGTAAGATCAGAGTTTTTAAAGTTCAGTGATTACACTCAGTTCTTATGTAAAGATGGGATACATCCAAATATGGGTGGTCAATCATTAATAGCAACTGTAATACTTAAATTTATGGATGATAACTATAATTTTTTACTACAACCTTAACTGTCAACACTTGTACCCCTCTTGTTGTTAAGTAAACACAAAAATAAACGATAATATAATAAGATAAAATAATAATGACAAAGGGGGAAGTATATAGACATATGAATATCATTGGAATTAAAGAGACAACCACCTCAAATTATGCAATTACAAATGATACAAAGAAAGTAGTTTCTAAAAATGATGGAAATAATGATACTTCAAAAATCCAAGGGACATCGCTAGATTTAAAAACTGATACATTTGTTAAATCTACAGAAAAAGACGAAGCAAATTCAACCTATAAGCCTCTAAGAAAAAAACTTTCTACAGAAGAAGTTAAAGCTTTAAAAGTGGACCAGGCAAATTTTAAAACAGATCTCATAAAAAAATTCATACAGGATACAATAAATAGTCAGAATAGTCTACTTGGAAGCTCAATGCAAAATGAGACAAAAGAAATACCAAAACAAACTGCGAATTTACTCACTAAAATATTTGGTTCTGTAGAAAATGCATACCCAAAACTGGAAACAACTCCAGAAGGCGCTACTAAAGCAATAGAAGAAGGTGGCGCATATTCTATAAACGCGGTGGCAGATCGTATAATGACTATGGCAAAAGCTATAGCTGGAGATGACCCAAAAAAATTACAACAAATGAGAGCCGCTACAGAAAAAGGATTTTCGGAGGCAGGCTTAGAATTTAATAAAGCAACAGAAAGTGAGTTACCTCAGATTTGTAAAGATACCTATACTGAGGTCATGAAAAGGTTTGATGAATTGCAGAATAATAACGAGTAATAAACTATAGCTCTTAAGATTAATAATCTTAAGAGCTATTTTTCCAGTTCTTGACATAACAACATGCTTGCAATACAATATAGTTACTAAGATGCATTACAAGGTAGGTGATATTAAATGGCAAATTGTTCTCAGCTATTGAAAGGAATTTTAGAAGGTTGTATTTTGAAAATAATTTTACAAAAGGAAACTTATGGATATGAATTATACAGTTCACTAAAAACCAGTGGTTTTGATGATCTATCTGAAGGAACTTTATATCCCCTGCTAATTAGACTAGAAAAAAATGGTTTGTTATCATCAATTAGCAGGGATTCCCCGCTGGGACCAAAACGAAAATACTATTCTCTTACTAAATTAGGGGAACAGGAATTTTTAGATTTTTGTAACTCCTGGGATAAAATTTCAAAATCAGTTAATAAGATATTGGGGGAAGAATTAAATGATTAAAACAAGTGCATTAATTAAGCAATTAAATAAATCAGCTAAAACCTTATCTCTAGAAAATAAAAAAGTATTTGATGACATTATACTTTATATGAGGATGTCTAATATAAAAATAAAAGATTCAGAAGAATTTCTTCAACAGATACTAGACAGCTTTTTAAATGCAGAGCAGCAAGGTGTAAGTATTGAAAGTGTGTTAGGCACGCCTGATATTAAACATTACTGTGAAGATATAGTAAATACCTATAAAGCAAGCTATAATTATTTATCACGTTGTAGTGATTATGTTATGTTCACAGGGCAGTTTATAATAATACTATCAATTATTAATTATATTATACAAAATTTTAATATGTTTATAAGTCATGGGGCTAATAATTTATCCTTTTATTTAAACTTTGATCCAGAATTAATTTTTCAATTTTTGATTGTAGCTCCTGTGGTAAGTGCTGGTATGCATTACCTTAAAAAAGACTGTTTTAAGAAACCTTCTAAGGTTAGTAAAATAAAAGAATATTTTATACTTTGGGTATTAAATATTTTATTAATTTGTATAATGGTTGCTTTTTTAATGTTTGTAGATAATATAATATTATTTAGATTAAATATAATTATATTTCTTATTATTGGGATTGCTTTATATTTCATAGGTAATTATTTTTCAGAAAAATAACGAATATATATATTGATAAAAAATAATGATACAAGTTATAATACATATATGTGAAATTATAAAATATAAACTGAGGAGGTGATTTCTAAATGTCAGATACGTGGATGTGTGTAAGTAATATAAAAGGCGCTACAGAGGGAAAGTTATTTTTAAGTAATGGAGACATTTCTAAAGATACAAAGCAAATTAGATTAATAAGAATGGATAGTGAAATAAGACTATTTGTAAGTTTTGAAGAAATAAATGATTTCTTTAAAAAGGTAGAAAATAGCACCACAATTTATGGCTTAAGGGCTTCAGAAAATTATTTCAATTCATTAAGGAAATTACTCCACCTGAATTTAAAGGTTACTTTAGGTTACAGTGAAATTAATTTAGATGTTTTTGACAATGATACTCTTTGTAGAATTTACACAGAATTATTATTATATCTTTATAAAATAAAATCAGATGAACTTCTTATACAATTTTCTACGACAATAAGATATCAATTAGAGTCTCTTAAGATGGTTTATGAAAATAAAGATATAGTTAATTTTGATGAAGAGTTTGAGCAAACAGCATTACAGTTTAAAAATATATACGAAATTTGCGATTCAATGAAATCGGAGGTTGAATCAATTGAAATAGATTATAGAAGTAAATTAATAAAAGAACGAATGAAAAAAAGAAGAGAAATAAATAGATTAAATTTATTAATGCTAGATGAGATTAAAGAAATGAAAAATTAGTATAACCTAGTTCTATAACTAAAATTAAAGGGATGGTACATGACATGTTAAAAGTACTCGCAATAAATTCAAGCAATAGGAAAATGAATACTTACGACCTAATTTCAGAGGTTAGTGAAATATTGAAAAGTTACAATATTGATATAGAAATAATAAATCTTTTTGATTATGATATTAAAGCTTGTATTGGTTGTGAGCATTGTTTAGTTAAAGGTGGATGCGTATTAGATGATCAGGTAGAAAATATTATGGATAAAATTATATATAGTGATGGATTAATTTTAACTTCGCCAGTTTATATGGAAAATGTATCTGGAAAGCTAAAGACATTTGTAGACAGAACCTGTAGATGGTTTCATCGCCCCCAAATTTATGGCAAACCAATTCTTGTAATTTCCACAACTAAAGGCTCTGGTCTTAACTCCACTTTGAAATATTTACAAAGAGTTGTAGTTCAATGGGGTGGATTTAATACTGGTAAAATAGGTAGAAATATTCGAACTATAAATAATAAAATCTCGCAAAGTGAATGCGAGAATTTTATTAGACATCTTAGTATGAGTAATGGAAACTATAAACCATCATTAAATTCGCTTATTAACTTTCAAGTTCAAAAGGTCCTCT
>NZ_JBNMNU010000030.1:0-31383 GCF_051278035.1 Clostridium sp. | reverse complement strand
TTTTGCCTTCCATATCTTTCATAATGGCATTAATCATTTCATCAGATGGTTCTCCCGTTCCGTATTTTTCTTGGAACAACACGTCAGCCTTTAAGTTAAGTTCTCCCATAGCTGGTGTGTATATAAAATCATTTGTTAAAACAAAATCTCCTTCTCCTATATTGAAGGTTTCTGCAAACTCTTTGCAAGTTTCAAATTTATAAACCTGTGGCTTTACTTGAAGTAATTTCATAATTTACACTCTCCTATTTATCGAAATTATAGTGTTTTAATAAATTCCATAGAGATTAAATTCTCTATGGAATTTGTTATATATCTCTAAACTAAAAGCTTATTCTATTCCCAAATCTCACTATCAGTTGGAACAACTGCATCTTTATTAAAATATCCGATTCTTGATATATTTATTAAGTGATAATAAGTAAAGTTTTCAGATATTGAATTATTTCCCCAAGATCCACAACCAAGAGTTGTAGATGGGTTAAATCCATTTTTCAAACTTCCACCTGCTCCTGTAGATGATGTTTGATTAACAACTAATCTACTTATTGGTAATTCTTTACCTGCATATTCAATATGAGCATTATTATCTGAATGAACAGCTGTAGTATGGCCTGCACCTTCAAATAAAAGATTTGTTTTAGCTAATTGAACTGCTTCTTCAAAAGTATCGTAAGTCATTGTTATCATAAATGGGAACATTTTTTCCTTGTTAAGCAAATCAAGTTCTCCTATTCCTTTAGTTTTTAATATAACAACTTTTGTAGCTTCAGGAACCACAACTCCTGCGAAATCAGCAATAAACTGAACTGATTGACCAACAAGTTTACCATTTATTACTCCACCTGGGAACATAACACTTCTAAATTTCTCAATTGTTGCTTCATCTTCAATGTAATATGCGCCATTATCAGCAAATGCCTTCATAATTTCAGCATGTTTTTCAACTGGAGCAATAATAGATTGTTCTCCTGAGCAGATAATTCCATTATCAAATTTTCTTCCTGCTATAATATCTTTAGCAGCTTGATCAAAATTATATTCTCTATCAATAATAACCTGAACATTTCCTGCTCCAACTCCAAATGCTGGTTTTCCGCTTGAATAAGCAGCTCTTACCATTCCCATTCCACCAGTAGCTACTACTGTATCAGCAGCTGACATTAATTCTGATGTTAATTCAACAGATGGTTCTGATATTATTTGGATTAGGTTTTCTGGTGCTCCAAGTTTTCTTAACTCGTCATTCATTAACTTAACTGCATGAGCTGAGCAGTTCTTAGATCTTGGGTGCGGTGCAACGATTATTGAATTTCTTCCTTTTAGTGCAAACATAGCATTACACATAGGTGTAACTATTGGGTTAGTTGTTGGCGTAATAGAAGCTATAACACCCTTTGGCTTTGCAACTAGTGATATTCCTTCTTTTCCTTCTTCTGATCCAATTATATCAACAGACTTTTTGCCTCTTAAGCTATTCCAGATAACCTTTGGCTTACCCATGTTTTTAGCTACCTTATCTTCATAAACTCCCATTCTTGTTTCATCAACTGCTTCTCTTGCAAGCACTGCAGCATTATCGTATATAACTTTACCAATTACTTTAACTAGTGCATCTACCTGTTCTTGATTATAGTTTGCAATACCTGCTTGAGCTGTTCTTGCCTTTACCATCATTTCATTAATTATTGATTTGTTATCCATTTGTGAATTCCTCCTAAATTATGTTGCTTTTATTTGTTAACTATATCTTTATATGACTTATCAGCATTTTTTTTAGCTTCATCTATTTTCTTTTCTTTCATAGATCCAGTCGCTAAAAATCTACTATGCCATCCTAAAGCTTTCTCAAGGTTATGTGGTGTATGTTTTGCTCCAGTAAGCTGCGCATCTTCAAAATATCTCATAAGTTTTTCTTTATAATCTGGATGTGCGCAATTATTAATAATTGCCATTGCTCTTTTTCTAGGGCATAATCCTCTTAAATCTGCTACACCTTGGTCTGTTACAATAACCATAACATCATGCTCTGTGTGGTCTACATGAGATACCATTGGAACAATTGAAGATATATCTCCATTCTTTGCAATAGACTCTGTTGTGAAAATTGTTAAATATGCATTTCTTGCAAAATCTCCAGAGCCACCGATACCATTCATCATCTTACTACCCATTATGTGTGTCGAGTTTACATTTCCATAAATATCTACTTCTATAGCAGTATTCATAGCAATAACACCTATTCTTCTTGCTATCTCAGGATTATTACTTATTTCTTGAGGTCTTAAAATGATTTTTTCTTTATATAAATCTATTTCTTCTTTAAATTTAACCATTCTTTCTGGAGAAAGACTTATAGCCGTGGAAGATAACATTTCTGCCTTCCCACATTTTAATAAATCTAACATAGAATCTTGAATTACCTCTGTATAACAAGTTAAATTCTTAAAATCAGACTCACAAAGACCTCCAAGTACCGCATTGGCAACACTACCTACACCAGATTGGAGTGGTAATAAATTCTCTGGCAGTCTACCCTTTTCTACTTCACTTTCTAGAAAGCTAATTAAATTTTTAGATATTTTCTTTGAGCCTTCGTTAATTGGCGCAAATGGCCTTGTCTGATCTACTAAATCTGTCATAACAATTGCTGCTATTTTTTCAATTCCACAAGGTATGCAGGTAGTTCCAATTCTATCCCCTGGGTGCATTAGTGGAATTGGTTTTCTAAAAGGTGGTTTTTCTGTCATATATATATCTGCCATTCCCTCTAATTGAATAGGTTGATTTTCGTTAACCTCTACAATTACAAAATCTGCATTTTTTATATAAGACGCTGCATTTCCAATAGCGGTAGAAGGTACAATACATCCATCTTCTGTAATTGCAACAGCTTCAATAATTGCTACATTCACTTTTGGAAGCATTCCAAAATCCACATATTGACTACTATGACTTAGATGCATATCTATATAATCAACTTCACCTATATTTATGCTATTCCTTAGTTCAGTATTAGTTTGGTATGGCAGTCTCTTAGCCATAATTCCTGCGTCAACCCATGCTTTATCAATTTCTGGTCCAACGGAAGCACCTGAATATAAGGTTAATTTCATTTTTTCACCAGTAGCTTTTACTCTGGTGGCTAATGCTAGTGGAACAGCCTTTGGATAACCAGATGGTGTAAAACCACTTACTCCAACCACCATTTTATCTTTAATTAGTGTTGAAGCTTCTTCTGCGCTTACTATTTTACTTTCTAAACAGGCATTTCTTATTCTATCAGTATTCATTATACCATCCCCTATTTAAAATTTTCTTTTGAATCTAATTTCCCACTGTTTTATAAGTTCAGGTCTAAAATCTGGATGAGCAATCTCAATTAATGATTTACCACGCTGACTTAATGTTTTACCTTTAAGTTCTGCAATTCCATACTCTGTAACTACATAGTGTACATCATTTCTAAGTGTTGTAACGGCAGCGCCTTCATCAAGCATCGATGCAATTCTAGAAATCTTCCCTCTGCCTGCTGTAGAAGGCATAGCAATGATAGACTTACCATCCTTTGCCATAGATGCACCTCTAATAAAGTCAACTTGTCCACCAGTTCCACTAAACTGCGTTAATCCTATAGTTTCTGCATTGACTTGTCCCATTAAATCTACTTGAATTGCTGAATTTATACAAACCATTTTATGATTTTTAGCAATTGTAATAGGATTATTTACATAATCTACAGAATACATTTCAACCATTGGGTTATTATCAACGAAATCATAAAGTCTTTTAGTTCCCATAAGGAAAGTTACTACTGTTTTTCCTGGATGAATTGTTTTTTCCTTATTGGTTATAACTCCTGCTTCAACTAGGTCTATTACTCCGTCTGATATCATCTCTGAATGTATACCTAAGTCCACTTTATCTTTCAAAAATAAAAGTACTGCATCTGGTATAGCTCCTATTCCAAGTTGAAGTGTTGAACCATCTTCAACTAAAGACGCACAATGCTCTCCGATAGCTTTCTCAATATCTCCAATTCTAGGAGGCTGAAGCTCTATTATTTCATGATTTGATTCTACAATGTAATCTATATCAGAAATATGTATAAAAGAGTCTCCCATAGTTCTCGGCATTTTAGCATTTACTTCCGCAATCACAAGTTTTGCAGATTTTGCTGCCGGTTTTGAATAATCAATAGATACACCTAAACTACAATATCCATATTTATCAGGTGTGGAAACTTGAACAAGTGCTACATCTACTGGTAAACTTCCATTTGTAAATAACTCTGGAACCTTAGAAAAGAAACAAGGCGTAAAATCTGCTCTTCCTGAACTTACTGCTTCTCTTACACTTCCGCCTACAAATAATGAGTTATGTCTAAAATGTTTTTCCATGCCAACCTTTGCATATTCACTACCACTCATTGCCACCATGTGCACTATTTCAACATTTTCATAAGCTTCACAGTTGGCTACCATTGCAGCTATAAGTTCTGTTGGTTCTGCACAAGCATGTCCTGTAACTACTCTGTTTCCAGATTTTATTTTTGAGACAGCTTGCTTAGCCGTAATAACCTTCGATTTATAAGTTTCATCTATATTAATGATTATCACTCCCCTAAGTTACAATTTTTTTATTTTGTCTATAATATTGAGTAATTTAATATAATCACTTTCACTAGTTATAAATATTTTTTCATATTTAGCCTGAAGATTGTTGTGCTGTGCACAAGCACTTGTACATCCCGATAAAACAACAACTATATCATAAATAATTTCTTGCTTTGAGGTTTCAATACTGTGTGCTTCACCAATATGTTTCTTTAACCTTGACACTAAATCTGCTCTATCATACCTTGGGTTACACCCTCCACAATATTTAATACCAATATTCATCCTCATTATCTTTTACTATTTCTTAAAATTTTTCTTGCTTGATCTAATAAATCTTCACTTACTTCATTTTTAAGTATTACCTTTTTAATACCAGGTATTGCTTCTTTAAGTGGAGTTTCAACTAAATCTTCAACGGTATATTTTGCGGATAAACATCCACTACATTCACCTAAAAGCTTAACTTGAACTATTCCATCATCAACGCTAACAAGTTCAATATTCCCATTGTGCTCTGCTAGTTTTGGCCTAACAGTCACTTCTAGGATTTTTTCAATTTCAGCAAACATAACGACACCCCATATATATTAAAAATTCTTTTAGTATCTTATTTCTTAGTAGTAGCTGCAACTAATGGTTCTGCTGATGTTTCATTTTTAGCATCATCTACCCTAGCGATTACTTTTGCTAAAGCTTTTTTATGACCTAAATTACTTTGTCTTGCTATCATTATTCTTTGAGCTTGTGGTGAACCTGCACCATGCATTGATTCTGTTCTGTAACCAACTGCAGCTGTTCCAAGCGACATATTTTCTATTAATCTTAATACTCTCATTCTATTTTCAGTTGAAACAGATGCAACACCTTGTAAGTACTTTTTGCAGTAAGGTCCAGTTAATTCACCTGTAAAGTCTTTACCTGAAGGCATAGTAACCATGAGTCCGCCAGCAATATCTTCAGCAAGTCTTACTATTTCATATGGGAATCTTGTAACATTTTGCTTACATACATTAGCAAGCAATAAATCTATTATGAAGTTACCTGCTTCAGTTTTATGACCTTCTGCAGAACATGCAATTCCACAAGCATATAGAGTTTCATTTAAATGAGTCATTTCTATTAACTTGTCTTTAATGTGTGATACTTTACTTGTTCCATTATATTCTGCAGCTAGAGCAGTAGCTCCAATAAGCACATCACCTACTCCAGTTTTGCATCCACCATAACTTTGTCTATGATATCCTGCAAATCTCTCAACAAGCATTCCTGCAAATTCAGTTTCTCCATTTAAGAATATTCTATCATTCGGTACGAATACATCATCAAATATTGTTAAAGCTTCTACTCCACCAAAGTTATAATTTCCAACATCAAGATCTGCGCCTTCTTCACTTTTTCTTGTATCACAAGACTGGCGTCCAAGAATCATAATAATGCCTTTTGTGTCTGTTGGCACTGAAAATGAAACTGCATAATCTTTATCTTCTGGTCTCATAGCCATAGTTGGCATAACTAAAACTTCATGAGAATTGCATATACCAGTTTGATGAGCTTTTGCTCCTCTAACCACAATACCATCAGGTCTTCTTTCAACTACTCTAAGAAACATGTCTGGATCTTCTTGTTTTGATGGTGATAAACCTCTATCTCCTTTTGGATCTGTCATTGCTCCATCTACTATTAAATCATTGTCATGAACATATGTTAAAAACTTTTTAAATCTTTCATGATAATCAGTTCCATGTTCTTTATCAATTTCGAAAGTAGTATTATATTCAGAGTTAAACGCATCCATACCAACACATCTTTGGAAACATGAAGCAGTTTTTTGTCCACATAATCTTTGCATTTTAACTTTTTTAATTAGGTCATCAGTACTTTGATGAAGATTTGCAAATCTGTTAATTTTCTCTCCTGTAATAGGAGAATTAACAACCATTAAATCTTCATATTCAGGCATTTGTGCCAAATCATAAGTCATTTTAACTGAGTTCATTGAAGGTCGAATTATAGGGTTGTCCACTACGTTTTCTACCTTTTCTCCAAACATATAAACATTTAATTTTAATTTTCTAAGACTTTCTACATATTGTTCTCCAGTCATCATTCCCATTAAAAACAGCTCCTTTTTATTTTAAGTTTAGTTATTTTATTTATTAGTTTCATAATTATATATAGCAATTTTCATGCCAACTTCATAATTCATGTATATTCAGGTAGCAGCCGTAATGATATGGTTAGAACACACATTTGCTTGGTGCAATTCTACACCAAAATTGATGTATGCTATAAATGAAAAACTTTACTAACTTAATGATTGTATAATGTTTAACAATATAACTTCTCCCAATAAAATTGTAAATGTAAATATGCAACAAGTTGCATATTTACAACACATTGTACTATTACAGTTTTTTAATGAATTATATATTCTCATTAATTCTATTTTTGATATTTTTTTCTTTCTGATTCATAAAGATTATTTCCTTTAGAGTCTATTACGACTACAGCAGGGAAGTCTTTTACTGTCAGTTTTCTAACTGCTTCAGGCCCTAGTTCTTCATAAGCAATAATTTCGCATTCTGTTATTGTACTGGCAATGAGTGCTCCTGCGCCACCAGTGGCAGCGAAATATATTGCACCATTCTTAACCATTGAGTCTATTACAGTTTGGCTTCTAAATCCTTTTCCAATCATTCCTGTAAGGCCTAGTTCGAGAAGTGGTACAGTTAAATCATCCATTCTGTAACTTGTAGTAGGTCCAGCAGACCCTATTATATTCCCTGGTTTAGTTGGAGCAGGTCCTACATAGTAAATGATGGCATCTTTTGGATCAAAAGGTAATTTATCGCCATTGTTAATTGCATCTACTAGTTTCTGATGCGCTGCATCCCTTCCTGTATACATAGTTCCAGATATTAAAACAGCATCTCCTGATTTTAAATCCTTAACTTTCTCCTGTGTTAAAGGAGTAGATATGTGTTTGATTTCCATCTTTTCCCCTCCTTATATGATTGTTACTGCATGTCTTGCCACGTGACAGTTAATATTAACAGCCACAGGAAGTCCAGCAATATGTGTTGCAAAAGCTTCCACATTAACAGCAAGGGCTGTTGTATTTCCACCTAATCCTTGAGGTCCTATGCCTAGTTCATTAATTTTTCGAAGCAAAGTTAATTCAATTTCTTTTAAATGCTCTGTTTCATTATGGCTGCCAATATTTCTTGTTAATGCCTTCTTTGCAAGGTACATTG
This sequence comes from Clostridium sp., assembly GCF_051278035.1. Classification (GTDB taxonomy): domain Bacteria; phylum Bacillota; class Clostridia; order Clostridiales; family Clostridiaceae; genus Clostridium_AD. The sequence goes on along the minus strand of NZ_JBNMNU010000030.1, from coordinate 23,510 downwards.
CTTTATCTGATGTACCTCCAATCCCTACACCTACAACAATAGGTGGACATGGATTAGGACCCGCAAGTGAAACTGCTTCTACAACAAAATCAAGCACTCCATTTAACCCATCTGATGGTTTAAGCATTTTTAATCTACTCATATTTTCTGATCCAAAACCTTTTGGAGCTAGTGTTACTTTCACTTTATCACCCGGTACAATATCATAATAAATCACAGCAGGTGTATTATCTCCTGTATTTTTTCGAAGTAAGGGATCTTCTACAACAGATTTTCTTAAATATCCTTCCTTATACCCTCGTCTAACTCCTTCGTTAATGGCTTCTGTAATATTTCCGTTAATTAACTCAACTTCTTGACCTACTTCCATAAATACTATAGCCATACCCGTATCCTGACAAATTGGAACTTGGTCATTTTTAGCAATATTTGCATTTTCAATCAAGTTGTTTATTATCTCTTTTCCTACAGGGGACGTTTCTGTCTTTAGAGATTCATCAAAGGCACATAGTACGTCTTCACCCACATAAAAATTCGTCTTTATGCTCATATCTTTTAAAGCATTTACTATTTCTTTTACATCTACTTTCCGCATTAACCTACAACTCCTTCCATTGTTTTTCTCTAGCTCATAATAACTTACCTTACTATTATATTCTAGCTACTCCAGATTGTCTAGCAGCTGCTTTCACAGCTTCAGCAACTGTTTTACCTACTCTTGGATCAAATGCAAACGGAATAACAAAGTCTTCGTTTAATTCTTCATCACTAACCAATGAAGCCAAGGCCACTGCTGCAGCAATCTTCATCTCATCATTTATGTCGCTTGCTCTAACATCCAATGTACCTCTAAATATTCCAGGGAATGCTAATACATTGTTAATTTGGTTCGCAAAATCTGATCTACCAGTACCAACGACTCTTGCACCAGCTTCCTTAGCTAAAGAAGGTAGAATTTCTGGGTTTGGATTTGCCATAGCGAATATAATAGCGTCCTTTGCCATTGACCTCACCATATCTTGGCTTACTAGATTAGCATCTGATACTCCTAAGAAAACGTCAGCTCCAACGATTACTTCCTTCAAAGTCCCTTTAATCTTATCATGATTTGTATTTTTTGCCATTAAATCCTTTTCACCACCAAGATTTTCTCTGCCTTCATAGATTGCACCTTTTCTATCACACATAATGACTTCAGCAACGCCCATGCTCATTAGTAATTTTGTTACAGCAACACCGGCAGCACCTGCACCATTTACTACAACCTTAATATCTTTAATATCTTTATTTACTATTTTAAGTGAGTTAAGTATACCCGCAAGAACTACAACAGCGGTTCCGTGCTGATCATCATGGAAAATTGGTATATCACATACTTCTTTTAGTTTTCTTTCGATTTCAAAACATCTAGGTCCACTTATATCCTCTAGATTAATGCCACCAAAGCTACCTTGAAGTAAACGAACGGTATTTACAATTTCATCAACGTTTTTTGAACGGATGCATAGAGGGAAAGCATCTACATCTCCGAATGTTTTAAATAATACACATTTACCTTCCATTACCGGCATACCCGCCTCTGGTCCAATATCACCAAGGCCTAAAACAGCACTGCCATCTGTTACAACTGCTACTAGATTCCATCTTCTTGTAAGTTCATATGATAAATTTATGTCTTTTTGAATTGCAAGACAAGGTTCTGCAACTCCTGGCGTATAAGCTATAGAAAGATCCTTACCATCTTTTACAGGTACTGTGGAAACTACTTCTATTTTACCTCTCCATTCTCTATGAGCTTGCATTGCTTGTTCTTTAATATCCATATTTATCATTCCCCTTTTTTTTTATTTTTGATTATCAAACAGAATTGTGAACTTTTTAACATATAATCTATTTTTATTGAGAAAAATAAAAATTCTTATTTTTCTCAAAAATCAAACTATACAGTGTTATTTATCATTTTCTCTTCCGTGAGAATAATGTGGTAGTAGCATAGGTGAAACTTTTTCTGTAACTACACCGTTTTCTTGGAGTTCTTTATGGTATGCTTTAACATGGTTAAGATTCAATTCTTTCACCTTAACGTCTTTACTCTTTTCACCAGCATGAGCTCCAGACCTACGTCCGAAAACAATAATATCTAATAGTGAATTACCCATGAGTCTGTTTCTACCGTGAATTCCACCTGAAGCTTCTCCTGCCACGTAGAGGTTCTCCACTTTGGTTTGACCGTTTTCATTTATTAAAAGGCCTCCGTTTTGGTAATGAAGAGTTGGATATACGATAATCGGGTCTACTCTCATATCAATACCAAATTTTTGATACATCCTGAGCATGGCAGGAACTCTCTTCTCTATGGTTCCTTCCCCATTAATAATTTCTATTAGTGGAGTATCTAGCCATACACCTTTCTCGCCAGCAGCTGTGTCAATACCATTATTTCTTATATGACATTCTCTAATTAATGCAGATGTTTCCACATCTCTCGTTTCAAGATGATAAGTAAATTGCTCACCATGAATGTTTAAAGGTGTTGCTCCTAAACTACGAACTTTTTCCGTAACAAGTGCGCCAAATATTTGTGATGGGAATGCTGCTCCAGTAGGGTGGTACTGCACAGCATCAGCGAATGCAAGTTCTGCTCCTGCTCTGTATCCTAGTACTAGTCCATCTGCTGTAGCGCCATAATGATTTGATGTTGGAAAACCTTGATAATGAAGTCTTCCAGCGCCACCTGTAGCAATAATAACGGTTTTAGCTCTTGCAATTAAATACTCTTCAGTTTCAAGATTAAATAATATTGCTCCAGCAGCTTTACCATCCTTGTCCATGATTATCTCTACAGCTGGTGAGAATTCAACCACCTCAATTCCTTTATTCAGCACCTCATCCCTAAGCACACGCATAATTTCAGCTCCTGAATAATCGGCAGCAGCGTGCATTCTCTTTCTAGCAGTTCCACCTCCGTGGGTAGTAACCATGGTTCCATCTTCTTCTTTATCAAACATAACTCCGAGTTCATTTAGCCATTTGATTGATCCTGGAGCATCCATTACTAGAGCATTAACAAGTTCTGGTGTATTGGTAAAATGTCCCCCTCCCATTACATCCAGGTAATGTTTTTCTGGAGAATCGTCAGGCTTATCTGCAGCTTGGATTCCACCTTCAGCCATCATAGTATTTGCATCTCCAAAACGTAATTTCGTAGTAATTAATACCTTTGAACCTTTTTTATGAGCCTCTAGAGCTGCCGAAGCTCCAGATCCTCCTCCACCTATTATTAATACATCAACGTCATAGTCTGGTTTAGTTAAATCCATATCCAAATTTTGAATTCTACTTTTGCCTTCAAGAAGCTGTGCAAGTTCTAGCGGAGCTTTTGTTCCTTTATTGGGTCCTACACTTAAGTTTTTAAATTGTTCATCTTTATAATCAGGATAATTCTGTTCTAATATATCTACCTTCTCCTTGGCACTCATCCTTGGAAACTGAACTCCCAGTCTTGCAGGACGGGTAGCTTCGACTTTCTTTATTAGCTCCCTCATTTCTGCTGTATACATTTAAATACCTCCCTGATATTGCTATATTTTTATGTGATTTTAAGGTAATCTTTACTTTGAAATATCCCTTGTATTATACATTTCTTTTAATTCATCAATGCTTTTAATCATTAATTCCTTCATTGAATCGTTATACACGCCTTCCTCAATTTCTTTTACCCTTTGTGTTAAATCTAAGGTTTCATGGGCAATGTACTTACCTGTAAGCCTACGTGCAAGGACACCTACTTGGTAATGAGTTATATTAGCAGGACATCTTGAAGCGCAGATTCCGCACATAACACAGTCAAAGGATTCGTGAGCACATTTCTCAATTTCTCCTCTTTGTGCATACGCAATATATTGCATAACATTAAGGTCTTGCGGACACCCCTTCGTACAGGAATTACATCCAATGCAGCTATATATTTCAGGATAAAGCTTTATCATTGTATCAGCAGTTGGTTCTAAGTCATTCATATCATATAATTTTTTATCTCCAGGGAAGAATGGTAATTGCGTTAGATACATACCCTCCTCAACCTTGGTTTGGCATGCTAAACATACCTTTAATTCTTTCTTACCTTTAATTCTATATATCGTAGCACATGCACCGCAAAAACCACCCCTGCATCCACATCCTCTAACTAATTGGTACCCTGCATACTCCATGGAATCCATGATTGTAAGGCTTGAAGGTACAGTATATTTTTTGTTTAATATAAATATATCTACCATTTCTTTGCTTAACATTTTATATGCCTCCTTTTTTTCAAATTTCTAATGGGATGGATTAAACTATTTTAATATTTGCATTAATATTCGTCTGGGAGCTCATCTATTTCATCGCATCTAAATACTGGACCATCTTTACACACATATTTATCTCCTATGTTGCAACGTCCACATTTACCTACTCCACATTTCATTCTAAGTTCTAACGTTGTATATACCTGTTCCTTCTTAAATCCCATTTCCATAAGAGTTTGAAGAGTATATTTAATCATAATAGGTGGACCACATAAAAGCGCTACTTTATTTGTATTAAATCCAATTTCTTTAACATAAGTGGGAACAAATCCTACATGACCTTCCCATCCAGAAGCCGGCCTGTCAACAGTTAAATGAACATCTGTATTCGGCTTTGATGGCCAATTTTCAAAAATATCTTCTTGAAAAACAAGATCTCCTGGTGTTCTTGAACCATATAGAATATCTACTTTTCCATAATTCTCTCTATTATCCATCACATAATTTATTACGGAACGAATAGGTGCTAGACCTATTCCTCCACCTATGAAAAGAAGATCTTTTCCTTTTAGTTCATCTTCTACCGGAAAATTATTTCCATAAGGTCCTCTGATACCTATTTCACAACCTATCTCAAGACTATGTAGATATTCGGTCACCGCCCCACATCTTTTAACACTAAACTCCATATAATCTTTCTGCGTTGGAGATGATGTAATGGAAAAAATAGCTTCTCCAAATGGAGGTGCTGAAATCATCGCACATTGACCTGGCATATGTTCAAATGCTTTTCCACCACCGGGTTTTATAACTCTAAAAGTAGTTACATCCTCTGTATCTTCCCTCATGCCATCTATCACTACGATTTCGGGCATCAGTGGATTTACATGTTCATTACAGTTGCAACCCATTATTCTTCACCACCTAACTTTTTAATTACTTTAACAATATCCAAGTGAACGGGACATTTGTCGATGCATCTTCCACATCCAACGCAAGCATACTCTCCCTCATGATTATTAGGGTAATAGACAAGTTTATGCATAAAACGCTGTCTGAATCTTTCCTTTTGGGTCTTTCTAATGTTTCCATGAGCCATCAAAGTAAAATCTGAGAACATACATGAGTCCCAACAGCGAAACCTTTCTCCAGATTCATCTCCCTTAAAGTCTGCTATATCATAACAGTGACAGGTAGGGCATACATAAGTACATGATCCACAACCTAAACAGCGTTCACTAAATTCTGACCAAATTTCAGATTCAAATAAATCATTAAGGTCCCCAGTTATCTTTTTAGGGTTTATATTTACTAGAGGTAGTTCTTTCATTTTCTTCACTGTAGCCTCTTGTAATTTTTTTAGTTCATTCTCATCCTGCTGCGTTATATCTTCCAAAATATCTTTTAATTTGTCCGTTAAGGTTTCACCCTTTTGGCTTTGTGGTTGCCAAAGCACGCTATCTCCTATATCCCACGCTGCAACATCTACATCTTGTGGAGCTACTTCTGGTTCTATTCCAAATGATGGACAAAAGCAGGTTTCTTCTGGGTTAAAACAGGCCATAGTAACAATTGTTCCTTTCTCGCGCCTTTCCTCATATAATCTATCTACAGGTTCTTCAAGGAAGACATTGTCCAGTAGGTGAAAGCTTTTTGCATCACAATGTCTTACACCAAATATTACGTAGTCTTCTTTCTTTCCTCCTACATTTTTTAGTTCCAGCTTCTTACCATCTCTTTTATACTTTAAGTAAGTTTCACTTTGTGGAAAAATAAATTTTTTAGGTGAAATACTGGTTTTCAGTTTTTCCGCGTTATATATGGCACCTTCTTGCCATAGGTCGAAATTCACTTTTCCATCCTTCTCAATTGGTAAAAACAGTTCATAGGATTTATCAATGGTACTAAAAAGCTGTGAAAACTTACTTTTCAATATTTTCTTCATCATTTTTTTTCACCTCCGCGCTCTATAAAGGAATCTTTATCATCCAATTTATAAGTACCAATAGGGGCTTCCTTAGATGTATCTACTCCTGCATCATATTCACCGTAAAGTTCATTTATATCTTTTACAATTTTACTATTTAATTTGTGAAGAGGTATACCTGCTGGACATACTCTGCTGCACTCTCCACATTCAACGCATCGACCTGAAACATGATAAGCTCTAATAATATGATAAAACTGCTCTTCGCTAGCTACATTTGCTTTACCGGATACATCTGATTTATCGTTGTCAAAAATACATTTTATGCAACTACATGCAGGACATATATTACGGCAAGCGTTACAGCGTATACATTTTGAAAATTGATCATCCCAGTAATCAGATCGCTGCTGAGTAGATAATGCTTCAAGGTCTTCCACATCTTTAAACCTATCTATAGAATCTATTTCCTTATCTATAACATCTGACATTAAATGATCATATACTACAGGATTCGGATATCTACATTTAATGCATTTATCATATTCAAATTCTTTAGCAAAAACTTTATTTTCTCCCTCACTTTTTATAAATATGAGGTCATCTCCATCTCTTTTTACACTTAAAAGACCTTTGTGTAAATCTTGTTTTTTTACTTTCTCCGGGTCAATCATTCCCGGACAACTTATCCCATAAACTACAACCTTATCTCGGTCTATTCTGTTATCTTTTATTATTTGGTTAAAAGCACGAGAATCGCATCCTTTTAAAAATACTCCAACTTTTTCATGATTTTTTAATTGTTGGATCAAATATTTACTTAGATTATTAATACAGAAAGAGTCCCATATTAGAGAATCTGTTCGATCTACGTCTGTAATAAATACGGGATACGAATCATCAAAAGTATCTCCTTTACTCCAACCGATAATTTTTTCTATTTCCCCATTTTTTAGGGCGGATTTTGCGGTTGCTCTTATTTTATCAGTTATTTTTTCCATCTATCATCCCTCAACTTTCTGTTAGGACCAAGGTTATGAATTTTTTCTAATGCATCATTCATAACGCTTGCAAATTTATGTCCTTCTGCTGCTGAAATCCAATCCACTGTAAGCCGTTCTTTTTCTATTCCCATATATTCAAGAAAATTTGTTAAAACTGAAAAACGTCTTCTTGTATGATAGTTTCCACTTGTATAATGACAATCCCCCGGATGACAACCAGCAATTACTACTCCGTCAGCTCCGCGTTGGAAGGCACGTAGTACAAAGTTTTCACTTACCCTGCATGAGCATGGAACACGAATAATTTTAACATTAGCAGGATAGGTGAGCCTGCTTGTTCCTGCTAAATCTGCGCCAGCATAACTGCACCAGTTACAACAAAAGGCTACAATTAAGGGTTCAAATTTAGTTTTATTTATTTCCTCGATTTCTTTAGCTTCTATCGACATATGGCATCCACCTCCGCTAAAATCTGTCTATTTGAAAATCCTTTAAGATCAATAGCACCAGGACGGCAAGCTACAGTACATCCACCACACCCTTGACAAAGTGCTTCATTTACATTTGCAACTATTTTAGTAATTATTTTGCCATTCTCTTTGACCTCAATTGTGTTTGAAGTAATTGCATCATATGGGCATATTTTTGTGCACGCAAGGCACCCACTACAAATCGATTCATCTACCTCCGAAACACAAGGACTAGCTACAAGTTTCGTTTTACTTATTAAGCCAATTGCCTTTGCAGCCGCTGCACTAGCCTGAGCCACTGTTTCTGGAATGTCCTTTGCTCCTTGACATGCACCTGCTAGATATATACCAGCAGAATGTGTTTCTACCGGACGTAGTTTCGCATGAGCCTCCGTAAAGAAATTATTTGTATCCGTACTAATGCTTAATGTTCTCTTAATTATGCTGGCATCATCTTGGGCCTTAGTTGCTGCTGCTAGTACTACCATATCTGCATCAATTATAATGGTATCTCCAGTTAAGGTATCTACACCATGCACTTGAAGTTTTTCTCCATCCGGAAAAATTTTACCAACCATTCCTTTTATATAATGAACACCATATTCTTCAACTGCTCTTCTCTGGAACTCTTCAAAGTTTTTACCAGCAGTACGCACATCAATATAGAAAACGTATGCTTCCATGTCAGGATAATGATCCTTAAGTAACATGGCGTGTTTTGCTGTATACATACAACAAATTTTAGAACAATAAGTTTTACCTCTAGCTGACTTGTCCCTTGAACCTACACATTGTATAAATACTACTTTTTTAGGTGCTCTATGATCCGATGGGCACAAAAGCTTACCCGCTGTAGGCCCTGCGGCATTGGTTAATCTCTCAAATTCAAGTGAAGTAATTACATCAGGATGGTTTCCATACTGATATTCTCCAAATTTATCTAATTTTATAATATCATAACCTGTAGCTACTACTATAGCTCCATATTTTTTCGTTATGTTAGTGTCCTCCTGTGAGAATTCAATAGCAGATGATGGACATACTGTTTCACAAATTCCACATTTACCTGTTTTAAACTTTATACATTCGTTCCTGTCTATAATAGGTACATTGGGTACTGCCTGGGCAAAAGGTGAGTAAATAGCCTTTCTGTTTGTTAACCCTTCATTGAATTCACTTTTGGCTTTTTTCGAAGGACATTTCTCTGTACATACGCCACAACCAGTGCACTTTTCTAGATTCACACTCCTTGCTTTCTGTTTAATAATTGCTTCAAAGTTACCAACATATCCACTAACTGATTCTACCTCACTGTAAGTGTATAATGTAATATTTGAATGAGAAGCTGCCTCTACCATTTTCGGTGTTAAAATACACGCAGCGCAATCTAGCGTAGGAAATGTTTTATCTATCTGTGCCATTTTGCCACCAATACTTGGCGACTTCTCAACGATATCTACTTCAAAGCCTGCATCTGCAATATCAATAGCTGCTTGAAGTCCTGCAATTCCTCCTCCAATAACAAGGGTTCTATGTGTTACATCTATTTCACCGGATATTAGTCCAGTATTTAATGCAACTTTAGCCACTGCAGCTCTAACAAGAGATATTGCCTTCGGGGTTCCTTCTTCTTTAGTCTTATGTATCCAGGAACAATGCTCACGAATATTAGCGACTTCTAATAAATATGGATTCATGCCAGCTTCATTTGCTGCATTACGAAATGTTGCTTCATGCATTCTAGGAGAACATGACGCCACCACCACTCGATCTAGCTTTTGCTCTTTAATTGCATCTTTAATTAAATTTTGGCCTACTTCTGAACACATATATTGATAGTCTTTAGCATGTACAACTCCAGGCATTTTTTCAGCTTCTTTTATGACTTTATCAATGTCTACAGTAGCGGCTATATTGCTTCCACACCAACAAACAAAAACTCCAATTCTCTGCAACACAATCCCTCCTTTAAGAATATTATTACCTTTATATTTTTGTAAAAATTATTTATTATACTTACGAAATGCACTTACAATTGCCTGCTGAGGCATTTTATCATCTATTTTTCCAAACACATCATCAGCTGTTAGTCTACTTTCTCCTGTACGCCTAATTATGGTAAGCCTAACTGCCTCTAAAACATTTGCAATATCTATATCCCTAGGGCACCTCTGTGCACAAGTAAAACAGGAAGCACATCTCCAAATGGTTTTACTCTCAGTAACCTTATCCAATTGTCCTGTCTGAAGTAATCTTATAACCTGATGAGGTAGAATATCCATACCCTCACTCGCAGGACAGCCTGCTGAGCATTTTCCACATTGGATACAATCCCGTATTCTTTGTCCACTTATTTCTGAAATTTGATCTATCACTTTTGATTTCTTGTCGGAATATATTTCAACTCTTTTCATTGCACTATCGCCTCCTAACTTATTTGACACCTAACGCTTCAGCTAAAAGCTCGGTGAAATAACTAATAGATAGTTTGTTTTCTGCTCCGCCGAAACTTTGTTCTAAATTATATTTGCAAAGTGGGCACGCTGTAACAATTTCCTTTGCATCATGCTTAACAGCTGATTCAACAATATTGTCTGTCATTTTATTCACTAGATCCTTTTGATCTAAACAAAGGTACCCTCCGCAACACTCCGTTCTGTATGGATATTTTATAGGAGTAGCGCCAATGGCTTTAATAAAGTCTTCTATTATAGAAGGGTTTTCTGGATCATCAAAGTTCATTGTCCCACTAGGACGAAGAAGTAAGCATCCATAATAAGCACCTATTTTCCTACCAGTAAGAGGATTTGTTACTTTTTTGGCTAGCTCATCAAATCCAATTTCATCTCTAAGCACTTCAAGATAGTGAAGAACCTGTGTCTCTCCGTTGTAATCTTTTGTTAGTTCCAAATAGTTGTTAACCTTTGTGCTTATGTCTTCTTTATTCTTCATATCATTATTGACCCTTTTGATCACGTGATGGCATGCTGCACATAAAGTAACTAATTTTTCATTTTTGTCCCTTGCACCAGCTAGGCTTCTTACCGCTGATAGTTTAGTGGCTATCTCATCAGTGGCTAAAGGGTATACAGCACCACAACATTGCCACTCCTTTTGCTCTTCTAGTTCAAACCCCAATGCATTTGCAGAATCTAGAGCAAACTTTTCTAATTCCTGAGCTTTCGTCTTTAACGTACATCCTGGATAATAACTATACTTCATCTTTATTCATCTAGACTTTTGAACAAACAAGTCTAGATTTACACCTCCTTTCGATTTGTTAATATTTTAACACATATTCGTAAAAAAAATTGGCTTTATATTTTTAGTATCTATATAATTGAAAATAAATGATTATCAATCCACTTTGTTGGTGAAACTAATCACTGTCATTGATAAAATTATAACACATATTGTTATAAATTAAAAACAATATTCCCCTTAAATTTACTATCATAATTTATATTTAAGAGAAATATGCTATAGAATTGGGCTGTTATAGTATTAAGCCTTTTTTATTTTGTTAATAATTTAACATTTTTATTTTTTAATTATATGCAATTTTATGAATTTTCTAAAAATATAGCATGTATAATAGTTTTTACTTACACTTAATCAATGTTCTTTTAAGATTCGTTATTATATTATGCTACCATATGAAGTATTATTACAAATATAACTGTACATAAGAGTCCAAATGGATATGTTGCTCCATAGCCAGAAGCTACTTCATCAGTCCCAGTAGCATCAATTGCAGCTCCAAGTCCTGGAGTACTTGTCATACCGCCACATATAGCACCTGCAATAATAATCCAGTTCATTTTGAATATATATCTTGCTACAATAAATCCAACCAACAATGAAATTAATCCAGCTCCAAAAGAAATTAGTGCAAGTTCAGCACCGCTTCCCCCAAGTGCAGCTACAGTTTCATATCCATATTTTAATCCTACTATGGCAAGGAATAAGGAAAGAGATAAATCTCTTATTGCATTAAGGACTTTAGTGTCCATTCTAAATGTTAGTGGTCCAATCTTGCCTATATGACCAAGCCATAATGCCATTATAAGTACTCCACCAGTTGATCCCAAACTAAACCATTTGATAAAAGGTAAAAAGACTTTTATAGAACCAAGAAGGTATCCAAGGAAACATACTAAAAGAAATGAAACTATATCCATACCAACTTCTTTAATTTCTTTTTCGTCATTGCCCTTGGCATCAAACGATTTCATATCCACCCTAAATCTTGCTTTTTCTTCTTCTAAATCCATTTTAAATATAACTGGGAAGAAATTCATAGCAATAATTACCACTAAAACACCTGGTGCATACCCAATAGCATGTCCAAGACCAACTTGTGCTTGTGCTTCGACTCCATACTTTGCTGTAGACTCTAATGCTGCTGCAAGGGCCGGCGAGCTTGTTAAAGCTCCTGTATAAACTCCTGCAACAGCAAAAGGATTTTGTCCAGTAAATATAAGTGTAGCTAAATATGTCATTAATGCACCTGTACCAGATATCAATCCACCAAGTAAAACAAATTTGCCACCATACTTCTTTATAACCTTACCTATGTCTTTTCCTGCTAGAAGTCCAACTGCTGCAATAAACAAAATTAGTGTGAATTTAAAAAGCGCACCACTAACAACACCATTCTGCAGATAATTAGCAGCATATTTCGGCGCACCTTCTATTAAGCCTTTTGTAGAATCATTAGGGTCTATCATAAATGGAACACAATATTTTGCATAAAGTAACCATCCGAAAAATATTCCTGTGAATAAACCTCCTGATTGTCCAAGACTAAATTTTCCGATTTTAACCCTACCTAAAAGTAGTCCAGTAATAGTTGCTAAAAACATCGGTATGTAAGGATTTGTTAAAAAAGCGATTAAGTCAAATTTCATTTTTATTCCTCCTAAATTAATATATTATATACGGTGATAAAACTAGAAATACATAAATTACAACGTTATGTAACTAATGTTTGTTAACAATTTAACAATTATGTGCAAGCTTATGAATTTATTCTACCACATTTTCACTAGTAAAGTACTACTTTTTAAATTATTTTTTGAAAATATTGATATTTTAATGTCATACAATAGAATATATTTAAATATTCACTTAAATATACTCATTTATAATGATTTCCTTGTAAAAAAAAGCAAGCTACATTTAAGTAACTTGCTTTTTCATTTATATTTAATCAATTATTATTAAATCCATGAAAAGAATGATTGCCGTCTTAAAAATACACTGTGTTTTTAAGACGGCTTTGTATATTTTTGACGTTTCCGTACAAAAGTAGAAGCATCAATTCCTAAAGACTTAGCTGCACCTCTGACATTTTTATATTTTGAAAAAGCTTCATTTAACTTCTGTTCTTCCACATGATCTAAAACTTCTTTTAATGTCTTGGTTTCATTATTTTCAACAAAACCTTCATCAGAGTATTGTGCTATAGCCTCTGGCAGATCCTTAATGGTTATTTTATCAGTTTGACTCATTATCATAACTCGTTCTATAATATTTTTAAGCTCTCTAACATTTCCTGGCCAATTGTATTCATACATTTTACGAATTGCTTCTTCGCTGAATGTTTTATTTGAATTAAATCTTATGTTTAATTCTTTTAAAAAGTATGTAATCAATGCTAATATATCTTGTTTTCGATATCTTAACGGTGGAATGGTTATAGGTACCACATTTAATCTATAATATAAGTCTTCTCTGAACTCCTTATTTCTTACCATTTTTTCCAAATCTCTATTTGTAACTGCAATAATTCTAACATCTATTTTTATAGGTTTTATACCACCTATTCTTTCAATTTCTCTTTCTTGGAGAACGCCGAGAAGTTTAACTTGAATATCTAAAGGTAGTTCGCCCACTTCGTCTAAAAAAATTGTTCCCCCTGAGGCCAGTTCAAAAAGTCCTATTTTGCCCTCTTTATTTGCACCTGTGAATGCACCTCTTTCATATCCAAATAGCTCTGACTCTATAAGATTTAGTGGAATTGCACCACAATTAATTTTTATGAATTGTTTTTGTGATCTAGAACTATTTTTATGAATATATTTTGCAATTTCTTCTTTTCCAACTCCAGTTTCACCCAAAATAAGCACAGTTGTATTAACTTCAGCAACTCGTTTTGCAACTTGTATAGTATTAAGCATATCTTCATCTGCTGCAATCATATCAGATAAATTTAACGATTGAGCTCTAAGTTCTGCAATTTCAGTATAGTATTTCTCCGCAAGAATTTTGTTTTTTTCTAGTTCTTCTTTAAATTCGTAAAGTTGTGTCACATCTCTAACATTTGTTACTACCATTATAATCTTTCTATATTCATTAAATATTGGGCTTGATGACGACATTACTTTCATTCCACTTGGGAATTCTTGCACAATAGTTTCTGTTTTTTTACTTTTTAAAACAAGTAACGTAGCAGATTGAGAAATTTCTTGTTTTTTGACGAATTCCCTCATATTTTTCCCTATCATATCTTCTCGTATTAATCCGGTAATTTTCTCATATGCCTTATTGATTTTTAATATATTAGCTTTTCCATCTGTAACAAAAATACCATCATAGGAATTTTCAATTACTAAATTTAGTTCCTTTTCTTTAAGTAATGCAATTTCACCATTCAATTTTTACAACTCCAATTTGTATAAAATAAAGTATTTGTAGTCAAAAATCCTATTCCTTACACCATTTTTTGCAAAACTTAGCTTTTTTACCGCAAACTACATTATCTGAACCACAATCAGGGCAAATGTGTTTGTCCTGTTCAAAATTTATTTCATACATGCTTTTACAATTAGCACATTTGAATTTGCAAAATGTTGTTCTGTAGTTACCACCACTTATCCTTATAGCTTTTCCTTCCGTTAGTGCAATAGCTGTTTTTTTTCTTGCACTGTCTATAATATTTTGAAAAGTTTGTCTTGATACCTGCATCTTCTCTCCACACTCTTCTTGATTTAATTCCTCAATGTCTTTAAGCCTCATTGCCTCAAGTTCTTCTACTTTCAAAACTATCTCTTCAATTTCGCATTTAGGCTTTCCCCAAGGAACAAAATAAGTATCTTTTGGGAAAAACTCTACTCTTCTAAATTTTATTGGTCTAGGCATTATTTATTCCTCCTGCATGTATTAAATAAACATATAAATAAATACGCTAATATATTTCCCAACTTTCATCTTATTAGCCTTTTTATTTAATTGTAGATATTTAAAGTTTAAACTTTAAATATCTATATCAATTATATTATCATATCTATAACATTTAAGCTAAACATACAAGCATTTCAGATAAAATATTTTTGTTTTGTTATAACTTATACTTTTTAACATAGAAAAGTCTCTATTATGTTACCTGTATTATTGTATAAAAATCTTTCACCGAATTGTCGTTTTATTTCTTCAGCTGCTTTTTCTCCTGTACAATGTGATATCCCTATAATCTGAATATCTTTTTCCTTCAAGTAATTAATTGTTTTATTTAGTCTTTGCTCATCTGCTTCTATTAAATGAGTTCCCCCAATTATACCATAGATTGGGAGCCCTGTACGTTCTATAATACTCTCTAAAATATTAACTATTCCTACATGAGAACATCCTACAACAACAATTAAACCACTTTCACACTTTAACACTAGTACTATTTCATCATGAAAATCATCTAAAATATATTTTTCATCTTCTTTAATTTGAAATCTTTTATTGGGTAATTCAAAATCATTTTTTTTAAAATTAGTAAATACCATTATATTTTCAGTAATATAATATATATCTTGTTTAATATATTTTATTGCAATCTTATTGTCATGAATATACTCCTTATTAAAAGAATTGCCAAGATATTTGTAATTATCACCTTCTATTACTTCATACTTATTATTAAAAAAGTCTTCTCCTACAATTAATTTATATGAGTTTGAAGTTTCCTCAACAAGCTTTCTAAATCCTCCGCTATGGTCATAATGTCCATGACTTATCATAACGTAATCTAATTTATTTAAATCAATATTTAGTATTTCAGCATTTCTAATAAAATCCCCGCTCTTACCAGTATCAAATAGTATCTTTATCCCATCAATTTCCATATAAAGAGACAATCCATGTTCATTGCATAATCTTATATCAGCACTAGGATTATCTTCAATTAGAGTTGATATTTTTAAATTCATTTTAAGCACCTACTTTCATTTAATCTCCTTCATATTATTATTTCTATTGTAAAATTACATTCCTAAATACTTGTTTTTATTATCTTCTAATATTTTTTTGCTTTTTTATTATCTCTATAATTTTGTAACGCAATAGCATATTCAACTCTTTTACTTTGCAGTTTGCATCCTATTTCATAAGGTGATTTTATATTCCCAGTGGAATTAAGATTATTAGCTTGGCAACCTCCACTACAATAAAATCTTGCCCAACATTTTTTGCAATCTGGTTTGTTATATATATTAGCCTGTCTAAAAACACTTGGCATTTCTTTGTTTTTAATTCCCTCAAACACATTTCCCATAAGAAAACTTTTATTTCCTACAAATTGATGATAAGGATATATATCTCCACCTGGTGTTACTGCTATGTATTCAAAACCAGCTCCACAACCTGATATTCTTTTGTAAATACATGCTCCTCCATTAATAGCAATATTGAAATGGTAAAATACTACATCATCATGTAATAGTAATTCATCAAAGATTTTATCGTATTTCCCATATATTTGTTCTAAATACTCTTCCTTAATAGAAAGTACATTATCAGCTGGAAGTACTACTGGCTCTATAGAAAGCTCTTTAAAACCAAGATTTATAAAATGCTTTATATCTTTAGAAAAATCCAAATTCTGAGATGTAAATGTTCCCCTTATGTAATATTCTTTCTTGAGCCTGAATTTTGTATTAAAAAATCAATACTTCTTTTAGCAACATTAAAACTCATAAGTATCTTTTGCTTATCATAACCTTCGCCGTCAGCAAAACAATATTTACATCTCAAATTACAATCATGTGCAATATTAAGACATACAGCTTTTATATAATCAGGTTCCTTTTCATTTTTTTTAGCAATAGGCTCATATGTATCCTCAGAATATAATTTATCATCTTTTATAAGTTCTTCTATTTCATCATAACATTCGTTTAAATCATGCTTTTGATATTTACCTCTATATTTTTTTATAACATCAATTCTACTTTCCACACCATTATCAGAAAGTATGTCATAAATAATATCATCTACCACATGGATAGAACCTGAACTTACATCTAAAACAAAATTATCACCTTTGCATTTAAATTTATGTATATTTCTCATTTAATTAATTCCTTCTTTCATTCACCATATTATTTATTAAAAATTAATAATAAACAAGAGGTAGATTACTACCTCTTGTTTGAAAAATATTTAATTATTTATTTTTTATTATTAGGATTGTTTGTATTACCAAGTCCTCTTTTAGTGCCAAGTCCCATTTTAAGTCCTAATCCTCCAACTACAGTTGCAACTTTAGCTACATTGCATAAACCTAATCCTCTTCCTGTTTTTGGTCCCATTCCTGCTGGACCTGTACCATCTCTTCTTGACATAACATCGTCTCCTTTTGATTTTGGGCATATATCCTTTAAAACTAGTATTATACTATATTTGGTATATGTCGATAACTGTTGTGATAATATTAAATAAGTTCAATTTTAGAATAATCAATGTGCCCTTTATCATCAACTACATTTCTGTCAGTATGCATATATTCAATTTTACCTACAAACATTTCATGTGAACCAGTAAGTATAGAATCTACTGCCGTGCATTCTATGTTTATAGGACAATCTGCTAATAGTGGAGCCTTGACCTTTATTCCTTCTTCAACATTTATATTAAGTTTTGCAAATTTATCCTCATCCCTACCACTAGTACTACCCAAATAGTCAAACATTTCTTTCTGATCTTTAGTAGCTATATTTACTACAAAAGATCCTGTTTCCTTAACAATTTTATGAGAATATCGTGATGGAACAATACCTACCATAATCATTGGTGGATTATAACTACAATTACAACAATAAGCTACTACTAATGCATTGTTTTTACCATCAAGGTCTCTACAAGAAACTATCACTTTAGGCATTGGTTGAAGACAAGATTTCATATCCGCTTGGATTTTTCCCATTTTAATTCCTCCATTTTGCACAATTTTATTTGTACGATTTACTTTTATAATAACCATTTTAAAATACTATGCACTTATAAAATTATATGTATTTATTGTATATGTTCATGACAAACAGAACCTGTTGATTTTAATTCACCACTTATATATTTTTGTACTGCGTCCTCGCTTAACCCCTGTGCACCAACTACTACCTCAATACCATTTTCATTAAATAAGTTTTGTGCTGTTTCTCCCATCCCACCTGCAATAATAGTATTTACATTTAATTCATTCAAAAATACTGGAAGATACCCAGGTTTATGTCCTGGATTTGCAGTAAAACTGTTACTTACTATTGTACCTTCCTCTACTTCATATATTGTAAAACCCTCACAATACCCAAAATGTCCACTTACTTTACTTTGTTCACTTGCAACTGCTATTCTCATTTATAATTCCTCCCTATATTTAATTTAATAAATTATTTTACACAGAATATTAAAGTTTAAATAACTCTTTAATATTACTCCACATATCTTCAATAGCTATTTCGGCTATACTCTCTTGGTAACA
This sequence comes from Clostridium sp., assembly GCF_051278035.1. Taxonomy (GTDB): domain Bacteria; phylum Bacillota; class Clostridia; order Clostridiales; family Clostridiaceae; genus Clostridium_AD. The sequence continues at coordinate 5,070 of NZ_JBNMNU010000030.1, read as the reverse complement.
AGTAATTGGTTTTAATTCATTTATAGATTTCATAACAACATCATCGTATGGAATTTTACCTACTACTTTTAAAGCTTTATCATGAGCAAAGTCCTCTATTTCTTTAGCTACTTCTTCATTTATATCATATTTATTTATACAAACCATTGTATTAACACCAAAATGTTCACATAATTCTACTACCCTCTTTAAATCTCCAAGACCTGATTTTGTAGGTTCTGTAACAACAAGTACCGCATCGCTTCCTGTTACTGATGCTATAACTGGACATCCAATACCTGGTGAACCGTCTAATATAGTTAATTTCTTATTGTCACTAAATTTTTTACCGTTTTTCCTAAGAAGCGTTACAAGAAGTCCTGAACCATCACTTCCTATATTCATTTCTGCTCTTGAAATTATACCTTTATCTAACTTAGTAATAAATGTTTCTGCTGTTTTTTCTGATTTTAATTTTATAGCATTATGTGGGCATATAAGTGTACAAGCTCCACACCCTTCGCAAGCAAATAAATCTATCTTACAATTTTCTATTGCTTCGAATTTACACACAGTCTCACATTTACCACACTTAGTACAAAGAGATTCATCTATTACAGCTTTTTTACCACCTATAAAATCACTTTTGTAAGTATCATGTCCTTTGTAAAACATATAAAGATTAGGTGCATCTACATCGCAATCGATTCTTGTTACATCTTTAGCAAGTTCAGCTAGCGCTGTTGCAATTGTAGTTTTACCCGTTCCACCTTTACCACTTAAAATTACTAGTTCCAAGATATCACATCCTTTACTTCCTTTGAAAGTTCATCAAATAATGCTTTATGATGTGGATCATCATATAATATTTCTCCCTTAGAATAAAGTACTGCTGTATTTTTACTATAAGGGATAGTTCCTACTAACTTTATTTTTTCTTCCCTGCAATATCTTTTTATTATATTATCTTTTTCGTCATCTTTATTTATAACTATACCAAAGGATATATTATACATTTTTACGACTCCTACTGCCATTTTCAAATCATGAAGTCCAAATTCTGAAGGTTCTGTTACAAGTATTGCTGCACTCGCATATTTCAATGCATTTACTACACTACAAGAAGTACCAGGTGGACAATCAATTAAATTAACGCCCCCTGATATATTTTTAAGCAATTGTCTAATAACAGGGACTGCCATAGGTTCTTTTACATTTAGAATCCCTCTACTACAATCTATGTTTCTTATTTTTCCACTTTCAATTTTACCTGTTTGTCTTTTTTTATAAGTTATAGCATTATGTTTGCATGAAATTTCACAAGCCCCGCATCCATGACATAACTTTTCAAAAAGTAAAATTTCAGCTTTCACTTTTGCAAGAGCATTAAATTGGCATGCATTTACACAATCTCCACATAAAACACAGTTTGCTTTATTTACAATTGGGTACTCTACCATAACCCTTTCTGTTTTATCTACTTCTGGTTTTAAAAACAAGAATCCATTTGGTTCTTCAACATCACAATCAATATAATTCGCCTTTAATGCAAGAGCAAGATTAGTTGAAACTGTAGTTTTACCTGTTCCTCCCTTTCCACTAAGAACTGCTATATTCATTTCCATTTTATTTACCTCCACCATGATATGCAGGACCAGACATTTTTATTTCTTCTAGTTCCCCTTTATTATATTTTAAAAGTGCTGAGCTTATAATGATACTTTCACACTTATATGCCTTAATTTCTGCTTTTTCAATAAGTTCGAACGCATTAGGACCAAGATTACCTGTAATAATAACATCTATATTTTCGTCAATTATTTGGTTAGATGCGAGAATCCCTGCCCCACCACCGGCATTTTGACCCTTGTTTTCTATAACTTTAACTTCTCCACTTTCAGTATCATGAATTTGAAAATATTCACATCTTCCAAACCTAGTATTTAATAAGTATTCAGTAGTTTTCCCTGTTGATGAAATCACTATTTTCATTATTTGCCTCCAATATTTTTATTATATTCGTTACTATACAATTACAAATCAGTTTCTTATATTTTAAATCCGTATCTACATTGACATGCAGTGTACTCTATCATAAAACCGACCTATGTATATTGGCATTTGCCACTTTCATCTTTTACAATACTCCTAATATTAGTTATTGTCAAATGCCAATTTGTTTTATATGAAAAAAAATAGTAAAGTTTAAAATTGATTTTAAACTTTACTATTATATATAATTATATTATTTTTTTTATATTGTATGTGTTTAACTTTCTTCTCTAGCAATTTGTATGACATAAAAAATATAATATAAGTACTCACTGCTACAATTATTATAGAGGCTCCAGAAGCAATATGAAGCTTATATGATATATAAAGTCCTAATAGTGAAAATATCACACCAAATAAAATAGAAAGAAGCATAATTTTTCTTAAATCAAATGTAAATAATTTAGAAATAGCAGGCGGAACTGTTAAAAGTGCAATTATAAGTATTATTCCAACTACCCTTATAAGTACAACTACGCTAAATGCTATAAGTATAAATACCACATATTCCATCAATTTAACATTAATGCCAACTACCTTAGAAAATTCCTCATATAATAGATAAGCTTTTATATTATTGAAAAGTGCTATTACTATAAAAATAACAATAGCGTCCAATCCAGCCATTATATAAAGATCTAATTTTGAGACTGTAAGTATATCTCCAAAAAGATATGATGATATATCTGGAGGATATCCAGGAGTAAGCGAGATAAATATAATCCCAAGTGCCATACCTAATGACCAAAACATACCTATAATAGTATCAGTATTCACTTTTGATTTTCTATTTATCTCAACTATACCAAAAGAAGATACTACAGCAAATATTAGAGCGCCTATTATGGGTTCTATGTTTAAAAAATAGCCCATACCTACTCCACCAAATGCACCATGAGCAATACCTCCACTCATCATCACAAGCTTTTTTTCAACAACTATCGTTCCGATAATACCAAATATTATACTTGCAAGCACTGCACCAATTAATGCATTTTGTAAAAAAGTATATTTTAAAATTGCATCTATCATTTAATTTCCCTCCTGATGATTCCTAAACACTCTATGAGGTACAGCTCCATGAGATATCGCGTCTACTGGACATCCATAAACATTATCCATTATGTCTCTATCAAGTTCTGGTTCTCCATGGTAAAATAACTTTTGATTTAAACAAGCTATCTTATCTATATATGAAAATACAAAACTTGTATCATGAGTCACTACTATTATAGTCATATCATTATTAATATCTTTAAGCAGTGAGTAAATACTAATTTTTGATTGTACATCAAGACTATCAGTTGGTTCATCTAAAAGTAGAAGTTTAGGTTCCGTACAAAGTGCCCTTGCAATTAGCACCTTTTGCATCTGCCCACCAGAAAGCTGCCCTATCTGCCTATTCCTAAGTTCATATATTTCTAACATGTTCATTATATTTTCAGCATATTCCATATCTTCTTTAGAATATTTCCTTAAAAAATTCATACCAAATTTCAACCTTCCCATAAGTACTACATCAATTACGTTTATAGGAAAGGTTTTTTCAAAACTAGAAAATTGAGGTACATACCCTATAGAATTTCTTTTATTATGTGGATTTTCACCGTACACTTTCACCTGCCCTGACGTAGGTTTAATTAATCCTAATATCACTTTTAAAAGTGTTGACTTACCTCCGCCATTAGGGCCTAAAATCGCAACAAATTCCTTATCTTTAATAGTTAAATCCACATCTTTTAGTGCATTTAAATTTTCATAATCCATACTTACCTTTTGTATTTCAACTGCATTCATTTTAATCCATCTCCATTACTTCTTTAAAAGTTTTCGCCATTTTTTCTAAATTGTTTATATAATCTTCAGAAAGTGGCTCTACCATTTCAGCCTTTCCATCAATTTCTAATGCAAAAGTTTCAGATTGTTTACTATCGATTTCTGCTTGATAAAATATAACCTTTATTTCTTCTTTTTCAGCAAAATCTATTGTGTTTTGTAAATCCTGAATTGTTGCTTCTTTTCCCTCCTGTTCAAGTGAAACCATATCAAGTCCATAATCATCTGCAAAATATCCAAAAGCTGGATGGTAGCATATAAATGCCTTTTTCGTAAGTGACAACAGTGAATCTTTTGTATCGGTATCAATTTTATTAAGTTTATTTATATAATCTTTACCATTTGCTTCATAAAAACTCTTGTTAGAAGGATCTTTTAATGAAAGCTCACTTACTATTTCCTGTGCCATAACCATTGCTCTTTTAGGTGAAAGCCATATATGCGGATCTCTCTCCCCCGATTTAAATTTTCTATCAGGATAAACCTTTGAAACTACATCTGCCATATTAACTATCTTTATGTCTTTATTAAAATCTTTTATTTTGGGGAGTATATTTGCTTTTTCAGTAGGAACACCTAGTGAAATATATGGAGGCGGTACTGAGTTTTTCCATTATTTCAGGGTTAGGAGCAAAATTACCTGGACTTTTTCCTGGTGGTATCATTGTAACTACATCGACCTTATCACCACCCACAGCTTTTACAAAAGTTTCCTGTGGCACTATAGACACAGCAACATTAATTTTCTCTTTTATATTTGTATCATTAGTTGTTTTGTCAGTACCACAGGCAGAAAAAAATAAAGCAGAAAAAACAATAGAAAATATCAATGATTTTTTACTAGTTTTCAACATTTATATAACCTCTTTTTGATATGTAAATACAAGCTATTTGCATTTACATTTAACTGTATTATAATATAATAAATCTAAAACATTACAAATAATACTAAGCAGTATAGGATCAAATTTATATTTATACGAACCAACAGATACAACTCAAAAACAATAGACCATACTATTAATTATGCAACTAACAGCATGGTCTATTGTTGAAAATATGCGCTTATATTAATTCTATCATTATTTATATAATTTGTTTTTATAGTAACCATCTGAAAGGTACAATGCGCCTATAGGATTATGTGCAAGTACTCTATCCTTAACTGCAAAAACAGTCACAGGTGCACTAGAATATTTTATA
>NZ_JBNMNU010000029.1:0-31520 GCF_051278035.1 Clostridium sp. | reverse complement strand
TAATTTTAAAGAAGGGACGTGTTTTAAAGGTGCGTTATCTAATTAAATATACAAAAGAAAGTGAAATTAAATTTATTGCTCACTTAGATTTAATGAGAACTTTGCAAAAGATAGTTAAAAGATCAGAGCTTCCAATAGAATATTCAAAAGGGTTTAATCCCCACATGGCGGTGTCTATAGCGCAACCATTGTCAGTAGGAGCACATTCGAGTGGTGAGTACATGGATGTGGTTTTAGACTCAGACCTAGAAGAAAAATATATTTTAGATAAAATGAATGAAAACACGCCACGTGGAATTAAAATTTTAGACGTGGTAAAAGTTATTCCAGTAGAGGGGAAAAAGAAGGTTCAAGCCATGGCAATTATAGATGCTGCTAAATATACTATTAAATTAAAATGCAGTGATGAACTTTCAGTAAAAGAAGCTTTAAAGGATATTTGTGAAACTGATCAGTGGAATATCGTTAAGAAAACTAAAAGTGGAGAAAAAATGGTTGACATAAAATCATTAGTTCATGAATTTGAATTCCAAGTAGAAAATTCTGTGCTTTGTATAACGTCGCTTGTTTGTTGTGGAAGTAGAAATAATTTATCTTCACAGTTAATAGCGGATTATATGAAAGAACATGTATCGACTATTGATAAAGATGCCTTCGTTGATATAAAGCGGGAAGAAATGTATGCATACAAAGATGAGAAATTAGTCACTCTTAGCGAATTTTTCAAAATTTAGTATGATAGGAGTGAGCAGAGTGAAAGAGATATATATTGAAAGACAAGATGAATTTTTGAGAATAGCTATAAAAGAGAATAATAAATTAAAGGAATGCTTCATAGAAGAAGAGCTTGGTGGACCTATACCTGGGGAAATATATAAGGCGATAGTAAAAAATATTGTTCCAGCAATTAAGTGTGCCTTTGTAGATATTGGGCACAATAAAGATTGCTATATGTATATGGATGAAAGGTTTAACAACACCAAGATAAAAAAAGGTGAGGAACTTGTAGTTGAAGTTTTAAAAGAAGCGATAGATAAAAAAGGCGCAAAAGTAACCAGTGCTTTCGGTATTCCAGGGATATATTCTGTGGTTGTAAATATGAATAAAGACATAAGCTTTTCTAAAAAAATAGATAATAAAGCTTTTGAAAATTTGGTGAAGAGTGAATTAAATAAACCAGAGGACATTGGGGTTATGATAAGAACAAATGCCGTTGAGGTAGATATTAACGTTCTAAACAATGAAATTGAAGGCTTATACGAAACATATAAGGATATTGTAAAACGAGCTGAATATTCTAGAAATCCTATGCTATTATTTAGCGATGCCGGGGCGTTAAGCAGAACACTACGTGATATATTAGATAAAAACACTTTCAAAATAGTACTTAACAATGAAAGTGATTATGAGTATGCTAAAAAATTTGCAGAAGATCGAGAAGACATCGATGTAAAAGTTGAGTTTCATAATGAAAGTAGAATGTTATTTGACTTTTATGGAATAGAAAAAGATATACTCAGTCTTCGAAGTCATAGAATTTCACTAAAATGTGGAGGTAATATCGTAATTGAGAAGACCGAGGCAATGTACGTAATTGATGTTAATTCAGGTAAGAATGTAAAGAGCCATTCACTTAGAAAAACTGCTCAAAGTACTAACATCGAAGCCGCAGAAGAAATTGCAAGACAAATAAGGCTTCGAAATTTAAGTGGGATCATTATAATAGATTTTATTGATATTGAGGATTTAGAGGTTAGGCGAAGTATTCTGAGTGTTTTGGAAGCTGGATTTTCTGATGATAAAAATAAGACTGTAATTTATCCCTTTACGCAGCTTAATTTGGTGCAAATTGCAAGGCGTAGGCGTGGAAAGTCCATATATGAATTTATTGAGGAGCCTTGCAAGTACTGCAGAGGAAAGAGTAGTAGGGTTAAATTATCATATATGCAATTTTTAATTAAAAATAATATTTTTAAAATGTACAAGGAGCAGGGCTTAAAAGATGTATATATTGAAATTGACGAAACTTACAAAAAGGACATAATGGATGACATTTTAGAATTTGCGAGGCTAATTGGAGCTTTAGATAATAGTATTTATGTGAATTTTATTCCTCATTTAGAGAATTTCAAAGTTGAATCGCTAATTTTCGCAAATCAAATAAGAAATATGCAAACCTATAAGATATATGGGTAAATATGCTTTACAAACATATGGATATATGTTAGAATGGCTTTTGTAGACCGCACACGCAAGGTTATAAAATATACATGATATTAGTAGAATTTTACATAATGTATATACCTGGGATGGCGAGACTGGATCAAGGAGGTGTATTTTTATGTACGCAGTTTTATATACTGGTGGAAAGCAATACAGAGTTCAAGAAGGAGACGTTTTATTCGTTGAAAAATTGGATGTTGAAGCTGAAACAACTGTTGAATTTGACCAAATTCTTGCTGTAGGCAAAGAAGATGGGTTGGTAATTGGAAAACCTGTAGTTGAAGGCGCTAAAGTTGTTGCTAAGGTTTTATCACAAGGAAAAGCTAGAAAGATAGTAGTTTTCAAGTTTAAGAGAAAACTAGATTACAGAAAGAAACAAGGACACAGGCAAGCTTATACTAAGATTCAAATCGAGAAGATTGAAGCTTAATTATGGTAAATGTTGAATTTGTTCGAAGCAATGGTAAAATAGTTTCTTTTAAAATAAAAGGTCATGCTATGCCAAAGGAAGACAATTTAGATGTAGATTTAATTTGTACTGCCATTTCAGCAATTTCCCAAACCATAGTAATTGGGATTGAGGAAGTTTTGAAAATTAAAGTAGAGTATGATATAGAGGATGGATTTCTTAATTTAAATTTAGAAAATCAAACCCATATAGATATCGAAAGATGTCAGGTTTTACTTGAAACAATGATACTTGGACTTAAGAGTATAGAAATCACTTATGGAAAATATATAAAAGTAGAAATAGAGGAGGTGTAATACTATGTTAGTTATGAACCTTCAGTTATTTGCTCACAAAAAAGGAGTAGGTAGCTCGAGAAATGGTAGAGACAGTGCGGCTCAAAGACTTGGAACTAAACGTGCAGATGGACAATTTGTTCTTGCAGGTAACATTTTAGTAAGGCAAAGAGGAACTAAAATTCATCCAGGAAACAATGTTGGAAAAGGTGGAGATGACACTCTTTTTGCTAAAGTTGACGGAGTTGTTAAATTCGAGAGAATGGGAAAAATGAAGAAAAAAGCAAGCGTTTATCCTATTGATGTTGAGATATTAATGGCTGAATAATTTAAGGCACCCTTAAAGGGTGCTTTTTTAAAATTCTCTTTTGGAGGATAGTAATGAATGAATTAGATAATTATATAAGTTTACATAGAAAACAAAAACACGACTTTATGAATGATTTACAGGTCATATATGGATATTTGCAAATTGAAAGGCCACAAAGCGCTTTGGAGTATATAGATAGATTATCTAAAGAAAATGAAATTATTAGTGGAATTTATAAATTACAAGACAACGGGTTTTCACTATGCCTTGAAAATAATATTAAAAAGTTATGGGCAAATGGAATAAAAGTGGAATTGGATATTGAAATTAGTAATTTTAAAAATAAAATCTTTGAAAATGAATATGATAAAAAAAATGATTTAGTTAACACTATATTTATTGAAATAGAAGAGACTAACCAGAAATTTGTTTGTATTTATATATTTGAGGATGAACTAGGTGAAAGTTTACTTATTACCAATAATGCAGAAATGTCTGACGAAATAAGTTGGATGGATGAATGGCAACAAATAGAAATAGAAATTGATCATTTACGAATTTATAAGTGTGGGATTGGCAATAATATAGCTTATAGATTAATATTTTAGTTATAATTCATTTAAATGAAAAGAAATAGAAATTGAACTAAGGTAAGGTGAAATATATGTTTATTGATACAGCTAAAATTTTTGTTAAATCAGGGAATGGTGGAAATGGATCCGTTTCATTTAGAACGGAAAAATATATACCACTGGGTGGACCAGATGGTGGAGATGGTGGAAATGGTGGAAGCGTAATATTAGTAGTTGATGCTAGTATGACTACACTACTGGATTTTTCTTATGCAAGAAAATTCATAGCAAAAATTGGAGTACAGGGTTCTGGATCTAAGTGTTATGGAAAAGGTGGAGAAGATCTACAGGTTAAAGTACCAATGGGAACTATTGTAAGAGATGCGGAAACAAATAAAGTAATGTGTGATTTATCTCATGATGGTCAAACTTATGTAATTTGTAAAGGCGGACATGGCGGAAAGGGTAATGCTAAGTTTTGTACCCCTACAAGGCAAGCACCAAATTTTGCTGAACCTGGAATGCCAGGAGAAGAACGCTTTATTAAGCTCGAACTTAAGCTTTTAGCGGATGTTGGACTTTTGGGATTTCCAAATGTTGGTAAATCAACATTGCTTTCAGTAGTATCTAAAGCAAGACCTAAAATAGCTAATTATCATTTTACTACACTAAAACCAAATTTAGGAGTAGTAAGTGTTAAAGGAGCTCAGAGTTTCGTTATGGCTGATATACCAGGAATAATTGAAGGAGCAGCTGATGGAGTAGGCCTTGGGATAGGATTTTTAAGGCATATTGAAAGAACTAGAATGCTTATTCATGTAGTTGATATATCGCAAATTGAAGGTAGAGATGCTGTAGAGGACTTTATTAAAATAAATGAAGAACTTAGAAAATATAGTATTAAACTATGGGATAGACCTCAAATTATAGCAGCTAATAAAAGTGATATGCTATATGATGATGAAATTTTTGAAAACTTTAAAAAGAAATTAAACGAAATGGGATATGATGATAGTAAGATATTCAAAATATGTGCGGTTACAAATGAAGGTGTAGAAGATTTAATGAAAGAAGCAACCAGAATTTTAACCACTATCCCAGTTACAGAACTAGTAATACCGGATGATGAAAAATATGTAATAGAAGAAAAACATTTTACTTATGAAATTAATGTTGATGATGAAGGAACTTATGTTGTTGATGGAACCTTTGTTGATAGATTGTTAATTGCTGTTAATATAAATGAACCGGATTCTCTTAAATATTTTCATAAAGTACTAAAGAATAAGGGAGTATTTAAGGCATTAGTCGAAAAAGGAATTCAAGATGGTGATTTAGTAAGACTACAAAAGTTTGAATTTGAATTCTTATTATAACAGGTAATAGATTTAAATTATTGCCCTATAAGAATGTGACTAGGAGGATATTATGATTACAAGTAAGCAAAGAAGTTACTTAAGAAGTCTAGCAAATCCATTACAACCTATATTTCAGGTTGGGAAAGCTGGAATAGAAAAGAATTTCTTGAAACAGTTAGAGGATGCACTAGAATCTAGAGAACTTATTAAAATTAAGATTCTAAATAATAGTGGAATAACTGCAAGAGAAGCTTCAGATATAATTTGCGAAGCCATAGCTGCTGAGGCAGTTCAAACTATTGGTAGTAAATGCGTATTGTATAAAAGGTCTTTTAAAAAGCCCAAAATTGAATTACCATAAAAGCATGTAATTTTACATGCTTTTTCCTTATCTAAAATTAAAATATGTGTTATTATAATTATGTTATATTTATAAAATAAAGAGGTGTTAAAGTGAAAAAAGCTATTTTTGGAGGAACCTTTGACCCTATTCATATAGGTCACGTGCATATTGCATATGAAGCATTATACAATCTACATATGGATAAGATTATATTCATGCCTGCAGGTAATCCACCACATAAAACTAGTAAGAAAATTATAGATTCTAAAATTAGATATCAATTGGTTAAAAAAGCAATAGAAAAGGAAAATCGATTTGAAATAAGTGATTATGAAATTAATAAAAAAGAAAATAGTTATACATATGAAACCCTTGAACTTTTTAATGAACTTGATAGTAGTATAGAGTGGTACTTTTTAGTTGGTGCAGATAGTTTAATGGATTTAGGCTATTGGAAAAATGTAGGTAGAATGCTTGATAATTGTAAATTAATAGTTTATAATAGGGCAGGTTTTAAAAAAGAAGAAGTGCTAAAACAGAAACTTCATATAGAACAGAAATTTAATGTGAAAATAATTTTTTTGGATATGTCAATCATAGATATATCTTCAACCAATATTAGAAATAATATTAAAATAGGTAGAAATGTTAACTATCTTTTGCCAGAAGGTGTGGAGGAAATTATCCATAAGCTTAAGTTATATAAATAGTAGTAGGAAACATGAGTATAATTTACAAATGATAGAAAGAATAGGGGGGAACTAATGTGGAATGAAGTGGAAATGTATGATTATTTACGCGGAAAATTACGAGAAAAAAGATTTAGACATAGTTTAGGTGTTAGTGAAACGGCAGTTGCGCTAGCCATTAAATATGGAGCAAATATAGAAAGTGCAAGAATTGCAGGTTTAGTACATGACTGTGGAAAGAATATGAGTGATGAACAGCTGATAGAAGTAGCTAAAGAGCATGAAGTACAGTTAGATGAAATATATTTTAGAAATCCATCCTTATTGCATGGAGTGGTAGGTAGCATAATAGCTAGAGAAGTAATGGAAATTAATGATGAGGATATTATAAATGCAATTTGCTATCACACTACGGGTAGGAAAAACATGAGCATTTTAGAAAAGATAATTTTCATTGCAGACTACACAGAGCCGTTAAGACAATCCGCAGGTGTAGAGGAATTAAGAAATTTAAGTATGAAAGATTTAGATGCATCAGTAATAAAATGTCTTGAAAATACCATAAAATATATTTTAGATCAAAAAGTATTATTGCACAATGATACTATAGATGCAAGAAATTATTTATTGTGCGAAAACAGTAGGTGATATTATGATTAAAATAGTTAATTATAAGAGATTTGCTCTAGTTGCTATTGTAGCTATTGTAACAGTGATTTCAGTAGCATTCATATGGTTTTATTCTTTCTTAGCTGGTTTTAATAATGATGCAATAGACTTAAAAAATTCGACTGGTAATATTGAAGGTAATGGCGCTGGACAAATTGCTAAAAGTGATGAATCCTATAATATATTAGTAATGGGCGTAGATATAGGGGACCCTAATTCTAAAAGTGCGAATGATCCTAAGAGGACAGATACAATGATACTAGCACATTATAATGCTGAAAATAAAAAAGTTAATTTGGTTTCTATTCCGAGAGATATCTTAATTAAAATAGACAATAGAAATCAAAAAATTAACAATGCCCATGCTCTTGGTGGTGTGGTGGGTGCTGTTGATGCTGTAGAAGTACTATTAGGCACTCAAATTGATTACTATGGGAAAATCAATTATGAAGGTTTTAGAAGTGTAATTGATGCCATCGGTGGAGTGGATATATATATAGAAAGAACAATGGATTATGATGACGCTACTCAAGATTTAAGCATAAAGTTTGAAAAAGGCACAACAGTACATTTGGATGGTAAAAAAGCTGAAGAATTTTTCAGATGGAGAAAAAATAATGATGGCAGTGGTTTCGCAAATGGAGATATAGGCAGAATAAAAAATCAACAAAAGTTTATTACTAAAGTTATGGAAAAAATAAAAAGCCCTATGATAGTAATTAAGATTCCAAGTATTTTATCGGCTATTCAAAAGAATGTAGAAACTAACATGGATGCTAATGAGTTACTTAAATATGGAACTATGTTTGCGACTATGAATGGTGAAGATATGTCTATTGATACTATTAAAGGTGGGGAGAAATATATAAATAATATATCCTATTATGTATATGATGAAGAAGCAAACAAAGAGATTATCGCTAAAATAAGAAATGCTAGTGTACAATTTATTGATAAGTCGAATCTTAAAATAAAAGTATTAAACGGAACTAAAAAGACAGGACTAGCTGCTAATTTTTCAGAATACTTAAAAGAAAATGAGTATACTCAGGTGGTAACGGGAAACGGAGACTCAACTAGTGAAACTGTGGTTAGGGTAAATGAAAATAATAAAGACATAGTAGATAATCTGAAAAAAGACTTTATGATGAATAACATTGAAGTTTCATCGCTAACTGAGGAAGAGTTTGATATAATAGTTTTGTTAGGCGAAGATTATGAATACATGTATTAATATTAAGGAGGAGTAAAAATGGAAAAACAAAGCATAAGTACAAGTAAAGCACCAGCAGCTATAGGGCCATATTCTCAAGCAGTAAAAGTGGGGGAACTACTTTATACTTCAGGCCAATTACCAATAAACGCTTCCACTGGAGAATTTGTAAATAATGACATAAAAAAAGCAACAGCACAATCACTAGAAAATGTAAAAGCTATATTAGAAGAGGCGGGAACTAGCTTAGATAAGGTAGTGAAAACATTAGTATTCATAAAGGATATGAATGATTTTGCTGATATGAATGAAGTATATTCACAATATTTTAGTACAAATCCACCTGCTAGGTCTTGTATTCAGGCAGGAAAACTTCCTAAGGACGCATTAGTAGAAATAGAAGTAATTGCTATAGCTTAAAATAAATTTTGTTTAATAATAAGTTATATTAGCCTCGAGTAATAACTCGAGGCTTTTTATAAAAGAGGTGCAGTATGACAAATAAATTAACGTATATGGTTAAAGTGGATGTAAAGGAAGTTAAATTAAGAGATTACTTAAAGTATACTGAGGATTTATCTAGCAGATTTTTAAAAAGCTCAGGTATTAGCGGGAAAATAAGTGTGAATGGTAAAGTTGCTAAGTTAAACCATAGAATAAGCACTAGTGATAAAATTGAAATTGATATGAAGAAAAATGAGCATCAAAATATTGAGCCAGAGAAAATGGATTTAGATGTTATATATGATGATGTAGATCTTATAATTATAAACAAGGAGCCAGGTATAGTGGTTCATCCTACTAAGGGTTTTCCCTTTGGAACACTTGCTAACGGAGTTTCATATTACTTTAAAGAAAGAGATGAAAAATGCATTGTGAGACTTGTCAGTAGACTGGATATGTATACATCAGGTCTTATAATAATTGCTAAAAATCAATTTTCACATATGGCATTAGCTAGGGATATGCAAAGTATCCATAAGCAAGCTGATGATATGGAAGGAAAAACTTTTGAGAAAAGTTATATGTTAATTGTACATGGGAATATGAAAGATAAGTCAGGTACTATTGATTTGCCTATTGGGAAACCTGACCCAGAAAGTATAAACAGAGAAGTTTTTGAAGGTGGACAAAGAAGTATAACTCACTATGAAGTTATTGATTCTTATAAAAATGGGGATCTTGTAAAAGCAACTTTGGAGACTGGGAGAACGCATCAAATTCGTATTCATTTTAGTCATCTTGGTCATCCAATTTATGGAGATAGTCTTTATGGAGCTAGTGAAGAAAGTTATATCGATAGGCAGGCGCTGCACGCCTACAAATTAATTATTCCACATCCAAGAACGGGTGAGGAGCTTATACTCCAGTCAGAACTTCCAGATGACATGAAAAAACTTATAATTAAACTAAAAGCGGAAAGTTAATTATAAAAAAGTGCAAGGTATATACTGTTAACTTAGTATATACCTTGTACTTTTAAGTATTATCTTCTATCAGTAAAGTTGTCCATGAATCTTTCTAATTTTCGTCTGCGTCTTCTTTTTCCATTTTTTACTCTTATAAAAATTATAAGTACAACCAAAATAATCAGAACATATTTCATTAAATTCATTAAGGTAGAAGATTTTTTTGCAGAATCCTTTAAAAAAAGATTGCTAAGGGCTGATTTCTTTTTAGCATAATCTATTCCGCTAGCCAAATCTAAACTATATGAATCATTATTAAAAGTAATTGTAGCATTACTTACTAAATCACCTTTACTAATAGATAATACATCTAAATTCGGTTCTTCAACTTCTATAACTTCAGGTATAGTTGAATTTTTATCTTTAACAACATACAAATCCTTTGATGCAAGAAGTGGAAGCACCGTTCCATCTTTCAAGGTTTCATGTGACACTACATCACCTTTTTCAAAGTATTCAGAGAGCTCAAAATTATCAAATCCATAATCCAGTAAGGCTTTACTGTCTTTGAAAAAGGTCTTTACTGAGTCATGTACAAGAGACACTATAAGTTTTTGACCGTTTCTACTAGCTACTGCAATATAAGAATGTTTTGATTGAATGGTATAGCCTGTCTTTCCACCTATGCAATCTTCATAATAGTGAGGGTCGCCCGGCTGTACTAGTCTATTACCGTTCCAAAGAGGGCGTTTTTGATCACACTTATTTGTGGGTGCCATTATATAAGAAGGAGTAGTTGCTATCTCCTTGTATATTTCATATTTAGTAAGTTCCTGCATAATTAAAGCTAAATCATAGGCTGAAGTTTTATGATTAACGTCATATAGTCCGTTGGGATTCACAAAATTAGTATTTTTAGCACCAAGTGATTTTGCTCGTTCATTCATAAGCTTTGCAAATTCTTCTACAGAACCACTTATATGTTCAGCTAGTGCTACAGCACAGTCATTAGCAGAGGCTAATGTTAAACCATATAATAATTCTTTTACTGGCAGTTTTTCACCTTCGCGTATATATATTTTTGAACCGTCAGCTAAGGATGCATTTTTACTTACGGTTACTATATCATCTAAATTTGTTTTTTCTAAAACTAGAAGTATAGTCATTATCTTAGTGGTGGATGCTGGAGGGTAAGCCGTATCCTTATTTTTTTCGTAAAGTATTGTACCGGTGGTAGCATCCATTAAAACAACACTATCGGCTGATGCCGGTGGTGGGTTCACTTGTGCTTTAACGGCCGGGGATATGTTAAAGACTATAAATATTGACAAAATTATTATTGTGGTTAATTTCCTCATAGATTACCTCCCAGTATTTAATATTTACATTATATCAAAAAAAACTTTTCTTAGCGACAATATTTATGAAAAGTTGTCAATAATTTAAAATGTAAGGTAAAGAAATTTTTAATCGTCTTATGAAGACTATGGCTAATAGGGAGGAATTATGAAAAATAAAGAAAAAATAATTGGTTCAATAGTAATTTTGTGCATAAGCATTATTTTTATAATAGCTGGATATACAATGTCAAGTTCAAAAGAAAATGTCAATGATTCGAATTATGAGGATATATTTGTAGAAGTTGATAAATCTTCAGAGACAAAGGATGCAGTGGGAGTTACTTCCGTCGAATCAAATATAGTAGATGATATTAAGGTGGATATAAAGGGCGCTGTAAAAGCCCCTGGTGTCTACGAAGTAAAAAAAGGAAGTAGAGTAACTGATCTTATAAAACTAGCAGGAGGGACTACTATTGACGCAGAACTTGATGCAACTAATCTTTCTACAAAACTAAATGATGAAGACTGTATTGTTATTTATAAAAAGGGAGAGGAAGTTAAAATTCAAAATTTCAAAAGTAGCACCCAAAATAGCGCTGAAAGTGATACACGTTCAAGCTTTTCTGAGAAAAATGATATTATAAATATTAACACTGCAGAAAAAGAACAACTAAATACTCTTATAGGCATAGGTGATGTTAAATCAGATGCTATAATTGAATACAGAGAAGATAGTGGAGGATTTAAATCTGTAGACGAACTAATAAAAGTAGTAGGCATTGGGGAAAAGACATTGAGCAAATTTATAGATAAGGTAGACATAAAGTAACTAATGGTATAAAATTATCATGAAGATTTAGTGGCAATATATAATTCCAGCTATTAATAAGAAGCATAAGGAGGCGGCAATATGGAGAAGAGACTTACAGAGTTTTCGAAAACCTCTGGCTGAGCAGCTAAAATAGGGCCGGGGGCCTTATCGAAGATATTAGATAAATTACCAAAAATGGATAATGAAAACTTAATTGTTGGAATTGAAACTTCCGATGATGCAGCAGTATATAAATTAAGCGATGAAATTGCAATTATTCAAACTTTAGACTTTTTTACACCAGTGGTAGACGACCCTTATACCTTTGGTCAAATAGCGGCAGCAAATTCATTAAGTGACGTGTACGCTATGGGAGGTAAACCAACTACAGCATTAAATATAGTATGTTTTCCTAACTGCTTAAACATAGATATACTTGGAGAAATTCTAAGAGGTGGTGCAGATAAAGTAATAGAAGCTGGAGCAATGACAATAGGAGGGCATTCGGTACAGGATGATGAACCTAAATACGGTCTTTCAGTGATGGGTATAGTTAATCCAGATAAGGTGTTAAAAAATTATGGCTCTAAAGTAGGGGAGGTATTAATTTTAACTAAACCCTTGGGTACAGGTATAATTAGTACAGCAATCAAGGCTGGATTGGCATCAAAAGAGGCTTATGATATAGCAGTTAAAGTTATGAGCACACTAAACAAATATGCTGGAGAAATTATTATGGAGCACGAGATAAGTGCTTGCACGGATATAACGGGTTTTGGCATAATGGGACACTCTTACGAAATGGCTAGTGGATCAAATGTAAGTCTTAAATTATTTAAAGAACAAATACCATATATAAAAGAGGCTAAAGAATACGCAGAGATAGGCCTGGTTCCTGAAGGTAGTTATAATAATAGAGTATACTTAGAAGGTAAATATGAACTTTTGAGAATACCGGAGTGGTTTGAAGATATTTTATTTGACCCTCAAACTTCAGGTGGACTTTTAGTATCCTGTACAAAAGTAGAAGCGGAAAAGCTTATGATAAGGCTTAATAAATTGGAACTACAATCAAGAATTATCGGAGAAGTAATCCCTTTGCAAGATAGGTATATAATTGTGGAATGATAATTATAAAGAAAGATAATCTAACTAAGAAAATGAATGTGGGGAGATTAATTACTATGAATACAGAGTTATTAAGAAATTTACCTAAGATAGATGAATTACTTCAAGAAGGAGAAATAAAAGAGCAATTATCCAGTAATATTAGAGTTCTTGTATTAGATTCTTTAAGAGAGTCTATAGAATTTTATAGGAGAGGAATCTTAAACAATGAAATAGAGTCATTTACAAAACAGCAGGTGATAACTTCCTCAATTAAATTATTAAACAAAAAGAATAGTCCAAAACTTAGAGAAGTTATAAATGCTACGGGAATTGTCGTGCATACCAATTTGGGCAGATCTCTTTTAGCAAAAAGTGCTATAGAAAATGTAATTAATGTTTCTAAAAACTATAACAATCTTGAATATGACATAGAAAAGGGCAAGAGAGGATCAAGATATTCAAATATAGAGGATATCCTTATGAAAACAACTGGCGCAGAGGCAGCTATGGTGGTAAACAACAACGCAGCAGCGGTAATGCTTGTACTAGATACACTCTGTAGGGAAAAGGAAGCAATAGTGTCTAGAGGGCAATTAGTAGAAATTGGAGGGTCCTTTAGAGTTCCGGAGGTTATGAAATTTAGTGGAGCTAAACTCGTAGAAGTAGGCACCACTAATAGAACTCATTTATATGACTACGCGGATAATATTACAGAGAATACAGGAGTGCTACTAAAAATACATACCTCTAATTTCAAAATCATTGGATTTACGCAGGAAGTATCTATAGAAGAGTTAGTAAAACTAGGAAATGAAAAAGATATACCAGTAGTTGAAGATATAGGAAGTGGAGTTTTAATAGATTACTCTAAATACGGATTCCAATACGAACCTACAGTTCAGGAAAGTATAAGAAAAGGCCTAGATGTAGTAACCTTTAGTGGAGATAAAATGCTAGGGGGACCTCAAGCTGGGATCATAGTAGGCAAGAAAAAATATATTGATAAAATGAAGAAAAACCAATTAACTAGAGCTCTTAGAATAGATAAAATGAACTTGGCAGCTTTAGAAGGTACGATTCATCATTATTTAGAAGAAGCAGAAGCTATTAAAAATATACCAACACTAAGGATGCTTTTGTGCCCCATTACAGAACTTAAGAAAAGAGCACAAAAACTAAAAAGAAAGCTCCAAAATAAAACTGACAAATTTACTTTTACTATAGCTTTGGATTATTCAATGGTGGGTGGAGGCTCCATGCCTACTGAGAAAATGGAAACATACGTAATTAAAATAAAAAGTGACCTTTTTACAGCGATGCAAATAGAAGAAGGATTAAGAATGAATAAAGTAGCTATAATCGTAAGAATTAACAATAATGAAGTGGTAATGGATCTTAGGACTCTATTTCAAGAGGATTATGAAATTATTACTGATGCTTTTAGAGAAATGTAAAAAAGGGAGCCATTTTTATGAAAAGGGAGCCATTCTTATAGAAGGGAGCTGTTTATATGAAACATATTATTATAGGAACGGCAGGTCATATAGATCATGGAAAGACAACTTTAATTAAAGCCTTAACGGGTAGAGAAACAGATACTTTAAAAGAAGAAAAGGATAGGGGAATTTCTATAAATTTAGGTTTTACCTATTTTGATTTACCATCTGGTAGAAGAGCTGGAATTATTGATGTACCAGGTCATGAAAAATTTATTAGAAATATGCTAGCAGGAATAAGTAGTATAGACGTGGTGATTCTTGTAATAGCAGCAGATGAGGGGATTATGCCTCAAACTAGAGAGCATTTTGAAATACTACAATTATTAAATGTTAAAAAAGGAATTATAGTCCTTACAAAATCGGATCTGGTGGACTCAGAATGGATTGAAATGATCATGGAGGATATAAAAGAAGAATTTAAAAATACTTTTTTAGAAGATGCGCCTATTCATGCAGTATCCTCGAAAACTAAAATGGGATTTCCAGAGTTAATTTACGATATAGATAAAATTACAGAAGAAGTTTCCGCTAAAGATACTGAAGGTCATTTTAGGTTACCTGTTGATAGGGCATTTTCAGTAAGTGGATTTGGTACTGTAGTAACTGGAACAATAATAAGTGGAAGAGTCAAGGTAGGAGATTCAGTAGAAGTATATCCATCAAAGGTAGTTACAAAGATTCGCGGTATTCATATTCATGATAAACCTTGCGGCTTTGGAGAAGCGGGTCAAAGATGCGCTATAAACCTTGCCAATATAAAACTTAGTGAAATAAGCAGAGGCAATGTAGTTTCTGTGGTTAACATAATGGAGCCGTCTTATTCAATAGATTGCGCGCTCTACTACCTAAAAAGTGCGGGAAAACCATTAGTCAATAGGCAGAGGGTCAAATTATATCATGGAACAGAGGAAATTCTTTGTAGAGTGATTATACTAGACAAGGAAGAGATAGCGCCAGGAGAAAATGCTTATGTGCAATTAAGACTAGAAAAACCAATAAATGCTCAAAGAAATGATAAATATGTGCTTAGGAGTTATTCTCCCATGCATACTATAGCTGGGGGGACTATAATTGAGCCATCCGCTGATAAGGCTAAAAGGTTTAATGAAAAGTATAATGAAGAGCTTAAAATTAAAGAAAGTGGAAAAACTGAAAATATTTTAGAAAATA
This sequence comes from Clostridium sp., assembly GCF_051278035.1. Classification (GTDB taxonomy): domain Bacteria; phylum Bacillota; class Clostridia; order Clostridiales; family Clostridiaceae; genus Clostridium_AD. Next base: position 16,060 of record NZ_JBNMNU010000029.1, on the reverse strand, counting down.
CGCTTAGAAAACTTAGCGGAGATTACCCAAATGTTACTATGATTCTAAAAGCACTAGGTAAAAATGAACAAGGTATAGAAGAGAAATTGCAAACACTAGTAGAAGGCAATAGGATAATAAAGTTAACAGCTTTAGATAAGACAATATATATACATAGTGATTTTATAAAGCAGAAAATAGAGGAAATAGAGAAAAAATTAATAATATATCATAATGGAAATCCACTTAAGATTGGAATGCCAAAAGAGGAAATAAAGAATAAAATTTTCGGAAAGCATATAAAGCAAAAAATCTATGACGAAATATTAATCCTTATGGAAAAAAGGAATGTTATAAAAGTTTATGAAAAAAATGTATCTTTATATGAATTTAGGATACAATATACAAATGAACAAGAAAAATTGAGGAATACCATTATTAAAGCTTACCATGAAGGGCGATACAATACCCCTAAGTATTCAGATTTAATAGTAAACGAAAAGGACAAAAATAATTTTAAAATGGTGTTTGAATCACTTATGGATAATGGAGAATTAATGAAAATAGCTGAGGATTGTATTTTTACAAAAGAGCATTATGAAAATTCAAAACACATAGTGTATAACTACATCGTGGAAAATGGTAGCATAGCTGCATCTTCTGCTAGAGATGTGTTTAACACAAGTCGAAAATTCTCAGTAGCTATGTTAGAACATTTTGATGGTATTAAATTAACTAAAAGAGTAGAGAACGATAGAGTATTGTACAAGGAAAGTTAAAAATATTTAGTTTGAGACATCAACTATTCGACAAAATCATGCATAATGTTGTTGAATATAGTGATGTGATATGTTATAATTACGAATATATTGGGAGTAGATAGGTGCTGGTGTGCCTGCCAGTCTTCAAAACTGTGTTGCCGTGCTAATACCACGATGGGTGTGTTCGATTCACACATATTCCCGCCAATTAAAATGACATATTGCGGCCTAGATACATAGTTTTATGTATTCTGGGTCGCTTATTTATTCTGCCAAAAAGATATGGTAAGGGGTATGTAGAAAGTAGAACTGTTATGCAGATAGGTACTAATCTTCTTTCTCAAAAACTAAATCAAATTCCTTAACTTGACCATGAAGACTAAATACAGTTGGAATAGCAGTAATGAATCGCCAGCCTTCTTGGCTATATTTATCAATTAATGCTCTATGCTCTGAACTACTAAACGCAGTTCTTGTTTTTGCTGCAACATATAGATATTTATAAATTTTAACCACATCCCTTCTATAGTTTTATAATTCTATATCACAATTTGATACGATATCATCCTAACTAATAGTAATTATAGCATATTGTTATATGTATAATTATTTTTTATTAGTAAAACATGGTAAATGATTCGATTTTTTAATACCGTATTATAAGAGAGGAAGGTGATATTATATATATGCTTTTATTGCACTTCTAACAGCACTGCAGTAGTAAGGCTGTTTTAACTTATAATTTTGAATCAATAGACGATCCATATGATATTGAAAACGAAATAATAGATATAGCTAAAAAATTGCTTTAATAATGCTGTGACATTATAAAACACCTAATTTATTTTAGGTGTTTTTGTGTGTATCTGAAATAAAGCAATGGATATTATTTATATCTTCACATTTAATTCATCGAAATTATCTAATCTAGATTTAATATATTCAATTGCGATAGATATCAATATAGGGTGTGCACCTTTTAGCAGAAATCCTATACAATTTAGTAATATTAAAATTAATAACCCTTTTGAAAAAGTCGCTAAATTGTATAAAATAATAGTCCGTAAACCAAATCCTATATTTAACTTTTAGCAGTTACTACTCGATGTTTTTCCCATCATATTCATCTCTGCTCATACAAATTTCTTTACTAATAGTGGCACGTATATCTTCTAAACTTTCTTTTATAGCGTGTTTGACTGCTATTTTTATTATAAAATAACTAATATAAAATCCAACAAATATGGGTATCAAGACTATTATTAATTTCAAAATTACACCCCCTATGAAATGGTTTCGTCAATAAATACTATTTAGAACTAACAAATGATAATTATAACATGATTTCTTGTAAATACATTACTGTTTTTCAAGCGATTATTCGGTTTTAATAGTTGTGACGATTTATAAAAAAAGTATGTGCTATCCTTTTTAGATCCCTATCGTTTTATTGTTATTTATCAGATTTATATTGTTATTGTTAATTAAGAAGTTTACTTTTTCCTTATCATGTGAACTAATTTTTAAAGTATGCTTTGATGTATTTTCACTTAAAAACCACTTAGTGAATTTATCATTCTTCACATATAGAGATAGCTTGTAATATTCAATATTATGATTTATATTATTTTTCTTAATTAGACATTTCCATTCATATTCAACTATCTCAACCCATTTTATTGATTTACCTAAATAATATATGCCCTTAGTGCTTATCGTTTTTCTTTGTAACCCTCTATATAAATTTGATATAGCCAGAGACAAACACATTATACTAGAAGAGAAAGTTTTAAGCCCTAATCCCATAAACATATTTATTGTAATGAGTTCATGTATTGTAATGAATTTCTGGAAGAATGTATTCTTAATTGTAAGCATGGAATTATAATCGAACATTTGGTACCATTTGTTAAGATAGTCAGGAATAAGAATTGAATATGCTTCAAAATACCTGATTAGAAAAATTTTAAAAAGTATTATGGACAGTATAATACTAAAAATTGACAGGATTAAATTAAAATTAATACCCCATAAAGCTATTACATCTGATTTTTCTTGAATTTTTGCTCTTTTAATTATGTTTCTATAAATCAATAATATATTCAAAAACGGTAAGGAAACTAAAACTCCTAAGAGGATATAGTAAAGATATATCATTTAAAACACCTCCATGATTTATATCGGAAAATCATATGTTCCTATTGATTATTTCATCAATCTCATTACAACTTATCGATTTGAAAAAAAACTTAAGTTCTTTACGTTCTTTAAAGATATTTTCTATTTCAAATGTGATTACATTATTTTGTTTATAATTATGACTTATAATACTATTCCATGAATAAAGCATTCCAGAATACATTATTCCATTCTCATAAAGTCCATTTGTGAAATACAAAGGTAAGATAGTTAATATACAAACTCCAGCTACAATGGAAAGCAGACATATAATTGATATAGATGGAGAGTAAAATACTAGTATTATTAAAAATACAAGATATATCAGCCATAGTATTAGTATTTTAGATTGCCTTTTGTAATTAGATGGATATAATTTAATAATCATTTTCAATGCTTTCTTTTTACTAAGTAAGAAACTGATAATAATAATTGTCATACATAAAATCATAAGGATTACCCCGGATATCATTATCCAATCAGTACCCCTTATTCCATTATAAAATTTATCAGGACGCCAACCGCTTTTAAAAGCGTAAAACCCTAGAAATATACTAGTTATAATTGCTGATATGGATGTAATTATTAAAAGCAAAGATTTTCTAATTTTCATTTTTAAGTGCCCCCTATGAATGCAACTTGGCCTAAGCCTATAAAAATTATAACATATTATACATATTTCTACATTGGAATATCTCCATAACAGTATAATATGAAATGCTTTATAAAATTTCTAGTTGCGCCTTTTAACACTTTTTATAATAAACCGAACTAAATTATATAACACAATATAAACAAAGTAGAAAGCTAAAAATCCCCACAGGCCGGCAACTATATCTGCAAATTCCATATTGCCTCTTTTGGTGTATAGCTGCATTATTTCGATGGCAAAAACAATAACTATAAGTACAGTAAATGTATATATAAAAGATGAAATAGAAATACTATATTTTGACATGATCTTAAATAGGTTATCAACAAATAGGTAAATAAGCATACCGATTATTCCTATTACAATAAAATGAAGCTCTTTATCATTTGAATTAATTCCAAAGCCTGGAAAAACATCTATCAGTAAATCATGTAATTCATTTGTGAGTGCTACAATAAATTTTAAAATTTCAACCATTATAAACCTCCAAAACATTAGATTAATCTATTAATAAGTATTTCGGCTCAGATACATAATTCTATGTGATCTGAGCCGAATTGACACTAATCTTCTTTTGAATCTTCTTCTGAAGCATCTTCAATAAATGCTATTCCATTAGGTCCAATTTTATAATTTCCTCTGTCTTCTTGTTTTTTTATAAACTTCTTTACAATTAAAGACTCAAGAGAAGCTTTAAATAATCTAATGTCACCTTTCCCCTTACCTAGTTCAAGCGCTAATTTTATTTTTGCAACGCTTTGTGGGGATGAGGTTCTATTCTCATATAAATAATTTAATGTGTTAGCTTCAATTTCTCTTATGTCATCCTTCATAATGGCCTCCTTTAAAACTCATTTGTTATTAGTACATTATTATACTATACCCCTTAAATAATAAAAAGGAAAATTATTATATAGAAAATCAAAAATAGATTTCGACAACAGCATTTTAAAAGGATATAATGGAAAGATAGTTAATTATTATAATTATGAAATAACATTTAATTATGTATTAATTTTTAAATAATAGAATAAAATGTAAGTATGTATTTATTTTCAAACTTAAATATTGGAGGCGAGGCTTTGGAATTTACAATGAACAAAATAATGAATATAGATAAAGATGCTGAAAAATATAGAAAGGGCATAGATCAACTGCTAAAAGAAAAACAAGATAGATTTGAAACTACAGTAAAAGATATGAGAGCTAGTTTTCAAGAGGAATCCCAAAATATTAAGAGTGATATTAGTAATGAAAAATTATTAGAGGCAGACAATAAAGCTAAAATTATAAGGAAAGAGAAAGAAGAAGGATTAAATAATATCAATACGAAGTATCAAAGTAATAAATTAGAGATTATAGAGGTCGTATTTAATAGAATAATAAAGTCACTATAGGAGTGGAAATATATGGGAAGTGTTGTTAAGTTTAGTGCTATAAATACTAAAGTGAAGTGTATGATGGGAAAAATGCTAAGCACTGAGCAGTATTCAAAACTACTAAAGTGCAAAGATTTTAAAAGCACTGTTAAAGTAATAAAAGAGGAAACGAGCTATGGAAAATTTTTTGAAGGATATAACTTAGAGAATATTCATAGAGAAACCCTAGAGATTATTTTAGATAGGCATTTTATAAGTATCTATAGTAAATTTATAAAATATTTTGATGGTGAATATAGGAAACTCATAAAAGCATTATTCATAAAGTGGGAAATAGAAGATTTAAAAGTAATTATTAGAGGTAAACATCTAGAACATAGTAAAGACGAAATTGCAAAAAAGCTAATTGCAAGAACTCCATTAAGTACAATTAATTATGACTACTTGCTAACACTTAAGAGTGTGGAGGATTTAATAGAGGGACTTAAAGGGAGTATATATTACAAGCACTTAAAAAATTTAGCTAATATCACAAGTGAAAGAAGCTTATTTAAAATTGAAACAGAACTTGATTTTGTATATTTTTCGGCAATTAGACGCGAATTAAAACATTTAAATGCTGAAAATAAAGAAGTTGTGAGTAATATAATTGGAGTAGAGGCAGATCTTTTAAATTTAGGATGGGTATATAGAGGAAAAACATTCTACAAAATTCCTTCTGAGGAACTGTTTAACTATATTATATATAATGGTTTTAAGCTTTCAAAAGAAAACCTTAAAAATCTTTGTTATGTTAATAGTATAGAAGAATTTCATAATATAATAGGAAAAACACCATATGCTACTATTTATGAGAGAGATGATTCTAATTCTATTGAAAAAGGGCAAAGAGAATTTGAAAGAAAATATTTCGGGAAATACCTTAGAGAAAATAAAACAAATATTAGTGTGGTTATGAGTTTTTTTATGTTTTATAAGCTTGAAATGAAAGATATTATATCTATAATAGAACAAAAAAGATATGGAATTGATATGAGTGAAGGTATAAATTTTGTTTCAGTCACGTTATAAATTTTAACTGTACAAAAGGAACATAGGAGGCGGTGATATTGTGTCTATAGAGAAAATGCATATGGTTAATTTAGTGGGGGCCATTGCAGATTTTGATGAATTAACCAAAATGTTAGTGATAGAAGGCTGTATGCAACCTGTAAGTGCTTTGCAAGAAATAAATTCATCAGACTTTGTACTTAAAACTTCTGTGGATAATATAGAAGCTTTAATGGATGTAAACTATATAAGACCATACTTATATGATAAAGACTATAATATAAGTTTAAAACAGATTGAAAAGCTTTCAGAGAGTCAAAAAGAGTTTTCTATAAATATGTCATACGAAAAAGAGATGATTTATGATTTCGATAAGGTAGAAAGTGAAATATGTGAAGTTTATAATAAATATATGGTTTTAAACGCTAAATTTGAAAATTTAAAACAAAAAGAACAATATCTTAAAAACACCTATGATGCACTGCAATTTTTAAGGAATGTGACTATTCCAATTGAAAAAATTATTACTATGCAGAATTTTGAAGCAGGTTTATACAAAGTGCCTGAACAAAACATGGTTAAGCTAAAAGCAAATTATGAAAATATACCCTCAGTAATTGAAACTGTGAGCAAGGGAAAAGAATTTGTTATATTCATAGCTTTTACTCCAATTCTTTTACTCGCAGAAACCGAAAGGATTTTTAAATCTGCAAATTGCGAGAAAATATTTATGCCTACTCATTATAGTGGGATTCCGAAGGATGTTACAGTAGTTGTTCAAGGGGAAATAAATGATACTCAAAAGTCAATAGTTGAAATTAAAAACGGTATTCATGATTTTCTAAGGGGAAATTATGAAACTATAAAGAATCTAGAAAACAGTTATGAACTAGAGCGAAAATCCGAGGAAATTAAAAAGACAGCAGCTTGCACAAATGAGTTTTTTTATCTTTCAGGGTGGATACCTAAAAGTTTTATGGAGAGGATTGACAAACTGATTTTAAGTTTTAATGACAGAATATTAATCATTAAAAAGGAGCCGAGTGAAATAATCAATAAAGATATAACTCCTCCAACCATGCTTAAAAACAATAAATTATTCAAACCCTTTGAGAGTATGGTTTACATGTATGGGGTTCCAAGCTATGATGAAATTGATCCCACTACGTTTATGGCAATAACATATGTACTAATGTTTGGAGCTATGTTTGGTGATGTAGGGCAAGGACTAATATTTCTATTAGCGGGTTTTCTTATAAATATTAAAATGGGTAAGGGTAATATGGGAGGTATTTGTCAAAGGCTTGGATTTAGCTCTATAGTGTTTGGATTTCTATATGGAAGTGTATTTGGTTCGGAACATGTAATTCCCGCGATTTTAATTAGACCTATGGAAAATATTAATGATGTACTAATTGGCGCTATAATATTTGGGTGCGGTTTCCTCATTTTGGGTTTTATACTAGGGATTACAAACAGCTTAAGACGAAAAGATATTGAACGTGGAATTTTTGGGAAAGAAGGAGTAGTAGGTTTCCTGTTCTACATTGGAGCTTTAATATTAATAGTATCTACAATTTATAAAACTCCAATAATGCCAATAGGTATTTGGATAGTCTATTTTGTATTCTTTTTGCTTTTGATATTACTAAAGCAGCCGTTAACTAATATTGTTTTAAGAAAAAAGGTATTGTTCGAAGGTGGAGCAAAGGACTATTTTATAGAGTCAAGTTTTGAGGTAGTAGAAACTATACTCTCTTTATTTTCTAATACACTTTCATTTGTTAGAGTAGGAGCATTTGCGCTAAATCACGTGGGGCTTTTCATGGCGTTTTCTGCATTGGCTACCATGGCTAATAATGGATTTGTTTCAATATTAATAATGATAATCGGAAACGTAGTAATTATATGTCTTGAAGGGCTTATCGTATTTATACAAGGATTAAGACTTGAGTATTATGAATTATTCAGTAAATATTATGAAGGTGGAGGGGTTGATTTTCTACCAGTGAAGATTAATTTTAAATGATATATATAAATAAAATATAAACCTTAAGGTTGTTATTTAAAACTGAGATATTAGAGGAGGAATAATTATGACTATATTATTAATGTTAACATTTTGTGTTGTTATATTGACCATTACGTACGGAGTAGTGCAGCAAAGTAAGAGTGATATTTTAGGAAAACAAAAAATTAATAAAGCACTAAAAATTAACTTAGGTGCTTTTATACCAGTAATGACATTGGCACTTATTGTGAATATACCAAGTGTTGCAAACGCTGCCGGAACAGTGGCAGCAAACCCATCAGCTGGTCTTGGTTACTTAGCAGCGGGACTTTCTACAGGACTTGCTACTATTGGTGCAGGGGTAGCAGTAGGTGCTGTTGGATCTTCTGCAGTAGGTGCTGTATCTGAAGATCCTAAGTTGCTTGGTAAAACTCTTATATTTGTTGGTCTTGGAGAAGGTATTGCTATATATGGACTTGTTATATCTATATTGATACTTCAAAGATTATAATCTTTTAGGAGGGCTTTATGAAAAGCTATTTAATAAGTGATAATGTAGATACATTTGTGGGTATGAAGATGGTAGGGATGGAGGGAATTGTTCTCCATGGAAAACAAGAAATAGCAGACAAAATAGGACAATTAGAAAAGGACGAAGGAATAGGGATAATAATAGTAACCGAAAAAATTGCTCTTTTAATACCAGATGAAGTAAATAGAATAAAATTGTCAAAGGAAAGACCTCTTATAGTAGAAATTCCGGATAGGCATGGCTGGAGTAAGAGTAGTGACTCCATATTAAGATACGTTAAAGAGGCTATAGGACTTAAAATATAATCATATACTGTAGTATAAATATGCTTTAGTATATGAATTTACAGGAGGTTAGGCTATGACCACCATTGAAGATAAGATAAGTTTATTTTCTAAGATAATATATGACAAGGTAAATGAAGAAAAAAATGAAAAATTAGATGTTTTAAATAGTGAAATTCAAAAAAAATTAGATGCTGAAAACGAACGAATAAAAGATCTAAGACGAAATCTCAAAATAGAAGTTACGAAAAAATCTAATATAAAAGCAAATGGGATAGTAGCAAAAGAAAGACTTAATAAGCAAAGAGAAATTTTATTTTTAAAGGATAAGCTCATTTGCGATACTCTAGAAAATGTTCGTGAAAAGCTTATACAGTTCGCACGTTTACCGGAATATAAATTATATTTCATAAATACCCTTAAAGAAACATTAATGGAAACAGATAAAGGAAATTATTATATTGTTGTCCTTAAAAGGGATAGTGAAAAGTTTTATAGCGAGATTGAAATGGTATTAAATGAGTACCATAATATAAAGTTTGAAATTGTTATTTCAGAGGTAGACTTCATAGGTGGTGTAGTTGTAAAAGATTTTGAAGGGAAATTCAAAATAGATAATAGTATAGAGTCTAAGTTACAGGAAAGTAAAGACTTAATAGGTGTTAGAGTTATGGAAATGCTGGCTTAGGAATCAGGGAGGGAAAACACATGGAAGGAAATATAATAGGAGTAAACGGTCCGGTTATAAAAGCTGAGCACATGAAGGGCTTTAAAATGAGAGGAATGGTTATGGTAGGCGAGAAGAAGCTTATCGGTGAAATTATAATATTAGAAGAGGACTTCGCAACCATCCAAGTTTATGAGGAAACTAGTGGGCTTAAGATAGGTGAGCCTGTAATTTCTACTGGGAGTCCTCTTTCTCTCAAACTTGGGCCAGGAATTCTTGGAAACATATTTGATGGAATTGAGAGGCCACTTGAGAAAATAAATGAAATATCTTATGGATTTATACCGGAAGGGATAGGTCTTATTTCTCTGGATATAGAAAAACTTTGGGATGTAGATATTATTGTTAGTGTGGGAGATGAATTAAAAGAGGGATATGTATATGCAACCGTTCAGGAAACTGAATCTATTGTTCATAAGATAATGGTTCCACCTGGTACCTCTGGAACTGTAACCAAGGTAAAAGAAAATGGAAAGTACAATATAGAAACTATAGTAGTTGTACTTAAACAGGGTGAAACAAATCATGAACTTAAACTTTACCAATATTGGCCTGTAAGAAATTCAAGACCAGTAAAAGATAAAAAAACTATTTTTAAACCACTTATTACGGGACAAAGAATAATAGATACCTTCTTCCCGTTGGCTAAAGGAGGAACTTGCGCCATTCCTGGAGGATTTGGAACGGGGAAGACTATAACCCAACATCAGCTTGCAAAGTGGTCTGATGCTGATATTATCGTGTATATTGGCTGTGGAGAAAGAGGAAATGAAATGACAGAAGTCTTAGAAGACTTTCCAAAGCTTATAGACCCTAGAACAGAGTTACCTCTTATGAACAGAACTGTGCTTATAGCTAATACATCAAATATGCCTGTAGCTGCAAGAGAAGCCAGTATTTATACAGGTATAACTATAGCAGAATATTTTAGGGATATGGGATATCACGTTGCTATAATGGCGGATTCCACTTCAAGATGGGCAGAAGCGCTACGTGAAATCTCTGGAAGGCTTGAAGAAATGCCTGCTGAAGAAGGGTATCCAGCATATCTTCCTTCAAGAATTGCAGAGTTTTATGAAAGAGCTGGTTATGTGGAAAATTTAAATGGCAGCGAAGGGTCTGTTACTGTAATTGGTGCAGTATCACCAGCTGGGGGAGATTTTTCAGAACCAGTTACTCAAAATACTAAAAGGTTTGTTTCTGTGTTTTTAGGACTTGATAAAAAATTAGCTTATGCAAGGCACTATCCAGCAATAAACTGGCTATCTAGTTATAGTGGATACTTATCACTTTTAAAGGACTGGTATGAGGAAAATGTGGCAGAGGATATATTTGGATTAAGAGCAAAGATGCTTAAACTTTTATATGAAGAGGATAAACTTCTTGAAATAGTTAAGCTAGTGGGTGAGGATGTACTTCCTGATGATCAAAGGCTGGTTATAGAGGTGGCGAAGTGTCTTAAAATAGCATTTTTGCAACAAAATGCTTATAATGCTATCGATGCTTTTGCACCATTAGATAAACAATATAAGATGCTTAAAGTTATAGAATCTTTTTATGATAATGGTAGGAGAGCTGTAAAAGAGGGCATACCTATTTCTGTCATAAACAACAAGGAAATAATGGAAAAACTCTATAAGATGAAATATAACGTACCAAATGATAAACTTTCCGTAATAGATGATATAGAGCAAGAATTAGTAGGTTATTTTGATAAACTTATAAAAAAATATAAATAATATATATATAAATAATATATATATGTAAGGAGGTCCAATATGAAAAAAGAATATTTAATGTTAAATAAAATACAGGGACCTTTAATTATACTTTCTAATGTGGAAAATGTAGCCTATGATGAAATCGTTGATATATTGGTTGATGGAAAGTATAAGAAAAAAGGAAAGGTTGTTCAAATTTATAAAGACAAGGCTATAGTCCAAGTTTTTGAAACAACAACGGGCATGTCAGTAGATAACACCTCGGTGCATTTTAAGGGCGAATCCTTTAAAATAGCGGTCACAAAGGATATATTAGGTAGAGAATTTAATGGAATAGGTGAGGCTAGAGATAATGGAGGAGAGGTTTATTCTTATAATAAATATGATGTAAATGGAAGGCCTATGAACCCTGTAGCTAGGAAATACCCTAGAGATTATATACAAACAGGAATTTCATCTATTGATTGCCTTGCTACATTAATTAGAGGGCAAAAGCTTCCTATATTTTCTGGTAACGGAATTGCTCATAATGAGCTAGCAGCACAAATAGTAAGGCAAGCAAAAATTTCTGATGAGGCGGATGATAACTTTTGCATAGTCTTTGCAGCTATGGGTATAAAGTATGATGACGCAAACTTTTTTAAGAAAAGCTTTGAAGAAGCGGGAGTGCTTGAAAAGGTAGTTATGTTCGTGAATTTAGCAGAGGACCCTATAGTAGAGAGAATAATAACTCCAAGATGTGCGTTAACTGCTGCAGAATATTTAGCCTTTGAAGAAAATATGCATGTACTTGTAATACTTACTGATATGACTAATTATTGTGAAGCGCTTCGAGAACTTTCATCCTTAAAAGAAGAAGTGCCAAGTAGAAAGGGATATCCAGGATATTTATATTCGGATTTAGCGTCGCTTTATGAAAGAGCTGGGATGATGAAGGGAAAAGACGGTAGTATAACTCAAATACCTATATTAAGTATGCCTAATGATGATATAACTCACCCTGTACCAGATCTTACAGGATTTATAACGGAGGGGCAAATTGTTTTAAGTAGAGGGCTGGAGCATAGAGACATATATCCACCAGTGAACATCCTACCATCACTCTCCAGACTTATGAAGGATGGTATTGGCGCCGGATTTACTAGAGAAGATCATGCAGATGCGTCAAATCAAATATTTGCAGCTTACTCTAGGGTACAGGACGTAATGGCCCTGGCTCAAGTTATAGGAGAAGATGAACTGTCGGAAACAGATAAAATATACATGGATTTTGGTAGAGCTTTTGAAGAAAAATTTTTAAAACAAAATTATGACGAAAATAGGGATATGTCAGAAACTTTAGATTTAGCATGGGAAATTCTTGGTATATTACCTAAAAATGAATTGGATAGAGTTTCACCTCAGATTTTAGATAAATATTATAAAAAAGTGGTAGAGTAGTATGGAGAATTTTGCACCGACTAAATCTACTTTAATGGCGGCTAAAAGTTCTCTGGATTTTTCTAAAAAAGGCTTTGATTTATTGGATAAAAAAAGGAATGTACTTATAAGAGAAATGATGTCTTACGTTGATAAAGCACGTGAAATTCAAAATCAGGTAAATATAGTTTTCGCAAAGGCGTACAAAGCTTTAGAATATGCAAATATAAATACAGGAATAATAAACGTAGAGGATATAGCTATGGCAGTGGAAGAAGCTAAGGACTATGAAATTTTATTTAGGAGTGTTATGGGGGTAGAAGTGCCTAGTATCATTTTTGAAAGGAAAGGGATAGAACCCAAATATGGGTTTTATAGAAGTAGTGCTTCTATTGATGAGGCAAGAAAAGAGTTTAATGGAGTAAAGTATTTAACCTATGAGCTTGCAGAGATAGAAAATGCCGTGTATAGATTAGCTATGGAAGTAAAGAAAACTCAAAAGAGAGCCAATGCGCTTCAAAATATACAAATTCCTAAATATGAGGGAATAGTTAAGTATGTTACAGAGGTTTTAGAAGAAAAAGAAAGAGAAGATTTTTTTAGACTTAAAATAGTGAAAAAGAAACATAGAAGAGAAGATTAAACTAATTTCAATAAAAGAATATTCAAACTATTCAAGATGTGGTATAATGACCTTAGATGAAAGGGAGGACAAAAAAGGAAAATTATATAAATAATTTGTATTAGTAAACGAAATGTTAAATTCCAAGAAAGCTTTAATTTAAATAAAATTACAGTTTAGTTTTACATGATATATGGAACATATAGAATTATGAACAAAATTTTAAATAAATAATAAGAGGTGGAGTATGGAAGAATATAGAGGTTACGTAATTGAAATTATAGAAAATAATGAGAAAGAATATCCGTATAAGGCTATTGCTAGAAAAGGGCAAAATGAAATTAAACATAAGGGCCATAGTAAGCTAAATGCACTTGATCTTGTTAAAGAAACCATTAATTTAGAAATATCTAGAAGTGATAAACGATAAGTATTTCGATATTTGTTAAATTATAGTTAAAATATTGTTGAATATTTAAAAAAAACATTGCACATTGGGAATATGTATGCTATTATTAAGAAGTTGAGATTGCAAAATCAGCAACAACAAGATTTAATATGATTAAAACATTACCTTTTTAGGCATATAAAGTAAATCAGCTCTTAAATCTTAATATAATTAAAAAGGAGAAATGTTTAAAATGGCAGATAAAACTATTGTATGTAAAGACTGTTCACAAGAATTTGTATTCACTGAGGGAGAGCAAGAATTTTACAAAGAAAAAGGATTCGAAAATGAACCTCAAAGATGTCCTGATTGTAGAAGAGCTAAAAAACAACAAAACAATAGAGGATTTCAAAGATAATTTAATTTAACAAAAATACCTATAGGATTTAGTTCCTATAGGTTTTTATTTTGCAAAAAAAACTTATTATATTACAAAATTTATGGTATATTATATTTGGTATAAGGCAAATTTAATATAATAACACAGTATATTATAAGGAGAGATTGTCATATGAAAAATATAAAGTTAAATACTACTAATTCAAATAAAATTAACGATGTTATAGTCCCAAAAGCATCACATGTTCATGGGGGGAATTATGAAGGACACAAAAAAGATGGTTTGAAACATGGTATGGGAACTTTTATCTATAACGATGGGAGTAAATATATAGGTCTTTGGAATAATGGTAAAATGAATGGTGAGGGTACTCTTACTTGGGCTTGTGGGGAAAAATATATTGGTAATTGGAGTAATGATGAGAAACATGGATATGGAATATATACTTGGCCAGACGGTGAAAAGTATATAGGGGATTTTGATAATGGTGAAAAATCAGGAAAATGCATTTGTATATGGCCGGAGGGAGACACATACGTAGGTGACATGATGGAAGGTCTTAGACACGGCGAGGGAATCCATACTTGGGCAACAGGGGAAAAATATATAGGCAGATGGCAAAATGATGAAAGACATGGCGAAGGGATGTATATATATCCTGACGGAAAAGTTGAAATAGTATAGGAGTAAAATTTATGGAACTATTTAATAAGATATATAATATTATATACTAACAAAAGAAGCAGTTGGCATTTCACAAAAAAAACTAGAGTATAGACTTTTTTGCGAAGCTGCCTTATTAAAGGATATTGGATATTTGCCTTAAAAGAGGGGGAATATGAATGTATTTTTGGTGGATAATATTATTATTACTAGCTGATAACAATGATGGCTGTTGTAATGATAACAACAACGATTGTTGTAATACTATTATTATAAACAACAGGAGAAGACATCATAAAAAATGTCATAAAGAATGTTAAAACCTTTCTATTAAAACTTTAATAATGGGTTTCAATATTAGTATATAAATAATTATTTCTTTGAAATTACGGAGACTTTAGCTGTTATGCTGAAGTCTCCTATTTATTACAAAGATTATATAATAGATAGTATATAATATAAACCTCCAAACATATAATTATATAAATAAAATTATATGTTTGGAGGTTTACTATGAATTATGATTATAAAGGCATCGCCCTTATACCCATAATAACGATTTTAGTTGATGTTATAAAAAAAGCGGGGTTACCTAATAATTTTGCACCATTAATATCTTTAATTCTAGGAGTTGTTTTTGGACTTATATTTGAAAACAGTGGAGATGTTAAAACTGCAATCATTACAGGACTAATAATGGGAATGAGTGCGTCTGGGCTATACTCTGAAGGAAAAGAGGCTTCTAGGGGTATTACTAAAATGAGAAATAAGTAGGTGTGTACTGATTAAATCAATATTAATTGGATAAAATTAAATTGTGAGGTGGTAAAAATGCTTGATACCCTATTTGGAACAAATTATTATGACTAGACCCTTAGTTTACTATGCAATAACAATATTTATGGGATGTGTTACAGTTTTAATCACAATCATTAACCCTATTGTAGGTGCGGTCATTGCTGCATCTTTTTTAACTATAATGTATTTCACGATAGATAAACATTTCTTTTATTTAGTAGTTTGCTTTTTCATTATTGGAGCTGTAAATTATTATGCCTATTTTAATGTTAATTTACCCAATAAAGAAAAGTTGGAAGTTAGAATTTCAGATAAAAGTACATATTATTGCTATGCAAAATATAATGATAAAAAGATACTATTGGAAGGTAATACTTTTAAATTAATAGAAGGAAGAAGTGTTTGGATCATTGGTAATTTTAAAAAAAACCCAGTGTATGAAAGAGGAGTAGTTGGGACTTATAAAGTAAAAGATTATAAAATTTGTAATGAGGAT
>NZ_JBNMNU010000028.1:0-32532 GCF_051278035.1 Clostridium sp. | reverse complement strand
CCCCTGGAATAGATGGGGAGACTATTGAAACTTTTGGGGCTAGTATAGAAGCCAATATAATCAAGCTAAATCATGAACTTAAAACCGAAGCGTATAAGCCACTTCCAGTACGTAGGGTATATATAGATAAAGATGATGGCTCTAAAAGACCGTTAGGTATTCCTACGGTTAGAGATAGAGTTGTTCAACAAGCATTAAAGAATGTCTTAGAACCAATATTTGAACCAAGTTTTCATCCTTCAAGCTACGGTTATAGACCGAATAGGTCTTGTCAAAAGGCTGTAGCAAAAGCTGAAAGATTCATGAATAAATATGGATTAGAGCACGTAGTAGATATGGATTTATCTAAATGCTTTGATACCTTAGACCATGAAATAATAATCAAATCGGTGAACGAAAAAGTAAGTGATGGTAAGATTTTAAAATTAATAGGGAAGTTTTTGAAAGCTGGAGCTATGGAAAGTGGAATTGTTGACGAGTCAGATATAGGTTGTCCACAAGGGGCGGTCATTTCACCGTTGCTAATGAATATATACTTAGATTACTTTGATAAAGCGATGATGGAAAAGGGAATCCGCATAGTTAGATATGCGGATGATATTTTAATTTTTGCGAAAACAAAGGTATTAGCAGGAAAATATTTGGCACTAGCAATTCAAATATTAGAAAAAGATTTAAAACTTAAAGTTAATGAAACCAAAACCCATATAGCTGACGCTAATAAAGGAGTGGCTTTTCTTGGATTTATAATAAGAGAAAAGTGGGTTTCAATACACCCTAAAAGAATTGAAGGATTTAAGAATAAAATCAGAGGGCTAACGCCTAGAAACCATGGCATGAATATAGAACAAATGGTTGAGAAATTAAATCCAGTAATTAGAGGTTGGGCAAATTATTTTAGAATTGCAAACTGTAAAGGACTTTTTGAGAAACTGTTTAGTTGGATTAGAAGAAGGCTAAGGATGAAGAAAATGAAAGAATGGAAAAGCTATAAATCTCTGCATAAAACCCTTAGGCGAAGAGGTTATAAAGGTGAATTTAAAAAAATATCAATGGTGAGATGGAAAAATTCAAATTTTACATTGATACATATGGCACTTCCAAATATATGGTTTAAAGAAATAAAGCTTGTTCACTTATCCGATATACAGGTCGGTGTCTTGTCAAATTATTATGAATAATAATAATAATAATAATAATAATAATAATAATAATAATAATTTTAAGGTTTGCCAGGAGCCGTATGCGAGGTCCGCACGTACGGTTCTGTGAGAGGAAAGAAGCCGGAAAATTATTTTCGGCTTTTACCTACTCGATTTGGAGGATATAGTGGTTCCTGTATTTCAAAAATTCAAACAATACCTTCTTATAGTGCAGTTAGGGTTGCACAATAGAAAGAAAAGACATATAATGTAATTGAAAGTAATATTTTACATGAAGTGTAAATCATATGTACTATAAGAAAAAGCAGCTTAAGTAGGAGGAGTTCTAATGGTTTCCTTTAAGAAAATGTGGGAAGATGTACGATTGATTTTGTCCAGTGAAGATTACTCAGATATAAAAATCTTAGAGAAATACAATTATGGATTTACAGTTAAGGAGAGCAATAATGTAATCTTTATTACAAGAGATGATTTTGTGGATTTTTGGTGTGAGTTGTTGTATTATAATGAGGTATCCTTAGAACAGGTTTTAAATGGTGAAAAAGCAAAACCAAAATACATTTACAGCATTGTAAAAGAATTACCCTATATATTAGAGAATTATGGAGTAATTAAGTTAATGCAGTAGTTTTGTTGAATATTGCAATATAATGTTATATAATTTTACTAAGCTCATATGTTATTAATATGAGCTTAGTATTTTTGCGAGGAAGAGGTATAGAAATGGAGATCAAAGATGTTAATAAAGAGGGACTAATATTTGCTTTAGATATAGGAACAAGATCCATAATAGGGACAGTTGGAGTAATATCCGAGAAGAAATTTCAGGTTCTTTCAGAAAGCTATATAGAACATGAGGAAAGAGCTATGATTGACGGTCAGATTCACGATATTGACTTAGTAGCAAGTGGCGTGAAAAAAATAAAAAAAGAATTAGAGAGTAACTTAAATACTACACTAACTAAAGTAGCTATTGCGGCTGCGGGAAGATTTTTAAGGACAATTACAACAAAGGCTGAAATAGAAGTAGATGGAGATAAGGAAATTAATAGAGAAGTCATTAGAAGTTTGGAGATTACTGCGGTTAAAATGGCAGAGGATGAAGTTATTAAATCTACACAAGGTAAGCTTTATTGTGTAGGCTACAGTGTTAAAAATTATTATTTAAATGGTTATGTAATTTCAAATCTGAATGCTCACAAAGGAGAAAACATTGCAGTTGATATAATTGCTACATTCCTTCCACGGTCAGTGGTTGATAGCCTTTATGCTGTTATGGGCAAGGCGGGACTATCCGTTATAAGCTTAACCTTAGAGCCAATAGCAGCCATGGAAGCTGCAGTGCCACAGAATTTACGACTTCTAAATTTAGCATTAGTAGACATTGGTGCAGGTACTGCGGATATAGCTATTAGTAGTAAAGACAGTATAAGTGCATATGGTATGGTTCCTATGGCTGGAGACGAGGTAACTGAAATAGTAGCACAATCATATTTAGTTGATTTTAATACCGCGGAGATGATTAAAAAGCAAAGCAGTGGAAAAGAAAAAATTGTATTTATAGATGTATTAGGTTTTGAAAATGAAATAGAGCCTGAGGAAGTATTAAAAATAATTAATCCTATAGTTATGAAGATTGCAGAACAAGTTGGAAGTAGGATAATAGAATTAAATGGAGGAAAATCTCCTAATGCTGTATTTCTAGTAGGAGGGGGAGCACATACTCCTTTCGTTAGAGAGAACATTGCTAAAATTTTAAATCTTCCTTTGCAAAGGGTCGCAATTAAGGGTAGAGAATCCGTAGTTGAATGTATATGTGATGCTAGTCTTGGAAGCATTGGAGTTACAGTTTTAGGTATAGCACTTATATCAGTGAAGAGATTAGGAAATGATTTTGTTGATGTTACGATAAATGATAAGATTATAAGCTTATTTAATGCACATAAACATACTGTTATGGATGTAATGGTGCAAGAAGGTATAAATCCTAAGATATTAATAGGTAAGAATGGCAAGAATATTAGATTCACAGTAGATGGTATAAAACGAGTATCATTTGGAACTCTTGCTAAAGGGGCGGAAATAAAGATAAATAACTCCACTGCAAATATTGATTCTATGGTAATAGAAGGGGATGTTATAGATGTTTCTTACTGTATAGATGGAAAAAGCGCTGAACCTAGAATTATAGATTTTGTAAAAAACATTCAAGCTGTGAGTTTTTATTTTGAAGGTATAATACGAAATATTGAGCCTGTAGCATTCATTAATGGGAAAAGAGTTTTAATAAGTGAACTAATTAAAGAAGATGACGATATAAACATAGAATTTCCGGCTACAATTAAGGAATATATCAAATATTTTGGAGAAGGAGAAAGTAATTTAACTTTTATGATGGATAATAAAGAACTTCAGAAGGATTACGTTATTAAAGAAGGAGATAGAATAAATAATGTAACTTTAAAAAATGATAATCCTAATGAATATGTCCATGTTAAAGATGTGCATAATAAATTAGACGTAAGGATTAAAGATCTTGTTGTTGAGGTAAATAAAAAGATAATAACCCTCAAAAATAAGGACAAATATATATTTGTGGATATATTTAGTTATGTAGATTTTGATTTGTCTAAATCAAAGGGAAACTTAATACTGATGCTAAATGATAGCAAAGCTAGTTATTATCAGCCACTAAATAGTGGAGATATAATTCAAATATATTGGGAAAAATAGTAATGATATTTTACTCAATTAATAAGGAGAGGTGTGAAAACGTGAATTTTTTAGAGATGGCAGAAAACATTCATAGTCAGTTAGTGGACATAAGACGTGACCTCCATAAGAATCCAGAATTAGGATTTGATGTACATAGAACTTCCCAAAAGGTAAAAGACTTTTTAGTAGTGGAAGGTATTGAATATTACGCGGTAGCAGGAACGGGAATTTGTGCAATCATTCGCGGTAATGGTGAAAAGACTGTTGCTTTAAGAGCGGATATGGATGCACTTCCCTTAGATGATAAGAAGATATGCGATTACTCATCTAAGGTTAAAGGTAAAATGCATGCTTGTGGTCATGACGCTCATACCACGATGCTCCTAGGTGCAGCCAAAATATTAAATAATATGAAAGAGAAAATACAAGGTAACGTTAAACTTTTTTTTGAACCAGGAGAAGAAACTACTGGTGGTTCAAAAATAATGATTAAAGAGGGAGTACTTGATAGTCCTAATGTGGATGCTGTTATTGGGCTTCATGTAGAAGAGTGGTTAGAGGCTGGAACGGTTGGCTTAAAAAGAGGGGTAGCTTATGCAGCTTCCAATCCATTTACAATAAAAATAATCGGTAAAGGTGGACATGGTGCAAGCCCACATATGACAATTGATCCTATTGTAATAGCTAGTAATGTTATTAATTCCCTTCAAAATATTATAAGTAGGGAAATTGCTCCTACAGATCCTGCAGTACTGACCATAGGGTCTATTCATGGAGGCACTGCTGAAAATATTATACCAGAAGAAGTGATTATATCTGGAATTATTAGGACTACAAACAGTGAGAATAGGGAGTATATAAAGACTAGATTAATTCAAGTAGTAGAAGGCATAGTTACATCTATGAGAGGAAAATGCGAAATTGATATTGTGGATGGGTATCCTTGTCTTTATAATAGTGATAAGCTTGCAACGATGTTTGAGACTTTGGCAAGCGAAGTCATTGGGGAAGATAATGTTTATAAGTTAGATAAGCCCACTATGGGAGGGGAAAGTTTTTCTTATTTCTCTATGGAAAGACCGTCACTATTTTATTTTTTAGGAAGTGGAAATGTGGGAAAAGGTATAGTTCATCCTGCTCATGGTAATTTATTTGATATAGATGAGAGCTGTTTATCCATAGGAGTAGCAATACAATGCAAGTTAGCTTACGAATTTCTATTGGATTTGTAACGAAATTAGTATATAATTGAAGCTTGATGTGATTTTTTGAAAAGTGTAAGGTAATTTATTATAAAATAGATTGGATTATAAGTGGAATACGTCATTATATATAGAAATATAGGAGGAAACATATGAGGATAGAGATCGGAGCAAATGAAGCAGGACAAAGAACGGATAAATTCATGAGAAAAGTACTAGGTGATGTACCATTAAGTAAAATATATAAAGCATTTAGAAAAGGGGATATTAGGGTTAATGGTAATAAAATCAAGGAAAAACATTCTTTAGTAAAAGGTGATATAGTTGAAACAAAATATATTACAAGTGAATTTAAAAAAGAAGAGTTTATTAGAATTGATAATAATCTGAAAATAACATTTGAGGATGATAATATATTAATGGTGGAAAAATGGCCAGGAGTATTAGTTCATTCTGATAAAAAGGGTGGGCCAGCTACTTTAGTAGATTATGTTCTTTCTTATTTGTTTGACAAGGGAGATTATAGTCCTGAAAATGAAATAACATTTACACCAGCACCTTGTAATAGACTAGACAGAAATACTTCAGGTATAGTTATGTTTGGTAAAAACTTTAACTCTCTTAAACTTCTAAATGAAATGGTAAGAGAAAGAGGTGTTGAAAAATATTACATGGCACTAGTAAGAAACAGAATTAAAGACGGTGTTTATGAAGGTTATATACGTAAAGATGAGGATGCAAATATCTCAGAGGTATATGATACTAAGATGCCAAATACAAAAAGAATAGCAATGGAAGTTAAAAATATAGAAAGTTGTGGTACATTCACGTTAATAGATATTAATCTTATAACAGGAAGAAGCCATCAGCTTCGTGCACATTTAAGCCATTTAGGAAATTCTATTGTTGGAGATCCAAAATATGGTGAGAAAAAGATGAATAGTTTCTTCCAAAACAAATATGGTTTGGATTACCAATTTCTATATGCTTATAAAACAATATTTAAGAATTGCCCTGAGGAACTATCTTATATGGAAAACAAAACTATTGCAGAAACTTTACCACCAGTACTTAAAAAGATTAAAAAGGATGTATTTAAATTTTAGAAGGTGTGTTCAGCTTCGGAGAAGCAAAGCAGCACCGAAGGTGATGATTTAATGAGCGAAAAAGTGAATTTAAATAAACAGTCTACCACAAAAGGATTTGCAATATTATCTGCAGCAAGTTTTATGGTTAAGCTTTTATCTTTACTGTATGTACCTTTTTTAATAAAAATATTAGGTGATGAAGGGTATGGAATATATGCCTCGGCATACCCTATATTTACGTATGTATATATTTTAACAAATGCCGGTATACCTGTGGCTATTTCCAAAATGGTATCAGAACTTATAGCTGTAGAAAACTATAAAGATGCAGTAAGAACTTTTAAAATAGCTAGATTTTTACTTTTTGTATTAGGTCTGATTATGTCAATATTAATGCTTGTTTTTGCAGCGCCTCTAGCTAATTTAGCAGGAACAGCTACTGCAAGACTTGCAATTATGGCTTTAGCTCCAACTATTTTAATAACATCTGTACTATCAGCTTATAGAGGATATTTTCAAGGAAGACAAAACATGTCGCCTACCGCTGTATCACAGGTGTTAGAACAAATTGCAAATACTATATTTAGTTTGGTTTTTGCAGCGTTATTTATAAAATACGGACTAGCAGCAGGTGCCGCAGGTGGAACCGTTGGAACATCTGTGGGAGCAATTGTTGCCCTGATATATATGATTCATTATTATAAAAAAAATAAAATTTTCAGAGTCCCTAAAGGGTATAGTAAGTTAAATATAAAACGGTTTACCACTAAAAAAATAATTGAAAAGTTATCAGGTTATGCTGTTCCAATGACTATATGTCTAGGGATACAGCAATCAGGTTTATTCATTGATGTTTTCATAGTTAAGTCAAGACTTATAGACGCTGGAATGGTTAAAAGCCAAGTTAACATTTTATGGGGTGTGTTATTTCAATACACAACATTAATAAATGTTCCTATAGCGATTATTACAGCGCTAGCTATAACTATTCTGCCTTCTATATCTAGCTTAATGGCATTAAAGGATAAAAAAGCTGTTCGATCTAAAATCAATTATGCACTTAGGGCATGTTTCTTAGTAGCAGTACCTTCTGCAGTAGGACTTGCAGTTTTAGCTAAACCAATAATAGGACTTTTAGGATATAATTCTGACGTATCAAGATTACTTGTATATGGGTCAGGGGTAATAATACTTATGGCTGTGGTTAGTATTCAAACATCAATTCTTCAAGGTCTTGGTAAACTTTATTTAGTTACCTTTTTTGCTGTGATTGCATTAATTGGTAAAATAATTACTAATTATTTATTTGTAGTTAT
This sequence comes from Clostridium sp., assembly GCF_051278035.1. Classification (GTDB taxonomy): domain Bacteria; phylum Bacillota; class Clostridia; order Clostridiales; family Clostridiaceae; genus Clostridium_AD. Next base: position 25,048 of record NZ_JBNMNU010000028.1, on the reverse strand, counting down.
TCCAAGTGTTAATATATTAGGAGCTGTTATGGCAAACGGTGTAGGTTTTGCAATACTTTTAATACTAAACCATCTGACTATAAATAAAGTTCTAAGGATTAGAATTAAACTATCTCGTCATGCAATTAAACCTATAATATCAGCAGCAATTATGGCCATAGTTGCAAAAACAATGTATATTCAATTTGATTTTATAGTTAGTTTTATTAAAGAAGGTTATTTTGCTAATGCGATAGCAATACTAATTGCTATTAGCTTATCCATATTAACTTATTTTTTCGTACTAGTGCTTATAGGTGGAATAACTAAAGAGGATTTAGAAGCATTTCCGCATAAGATTACGAAACACATACCCCAGTCTATTATAAAAAGAATTAGGTAGAAAATTAAATGCTAATAAGAAAAGAAACAAGTCTAATGATTTTTGAAGTATTAGACTTGTTTACTATTTTTTGAAAGAATGTAAGAAAATAATATTAGGGAGAACCCAGTAACAATAATTACTATATTTTTAGTGATAAATATAGAATTTGGTATAGTATTATCTAAAATTTTGAGTATGAAGTATAAGAATATACTAAGACAAATATTGATTATAATTTCCGTCATTGAAAACTGTAGATAGCAGCTTTTTTTTATTGCTATAATATTTAATATAAAGGTTATTATAGAAGTTACAAGGAGAGTTATGCCATATCCTAAAATACTCAGACCTGGAATGCCTAAGAGTATATATAGTAGCACAAGCTGTAAAATAGAAGTTATTAGAGAATTTATTAAAATTGTCTTTTGTTTACCAAGTCCGTTTAGTATTCCAAAAGTTGAGCCAGACATGTACATGAATGGTGCGCTCAAGGAGGCGAGGCGTATATATATGCCTAGGTCATATCTGTCGAAAAATAGTTTTCCAAGGGATCCTCCGATACTTAAGCAGATTATAAGCGTCGAAACTCCTAGCAAAAACGAGATTTTTATTACTTCTACAACCCTGTCCTCTAAAGCATGATAATCATTTTTACTAATACTTTTAGAAATGTCTGGAGTTAATATGGTTGCCATAGACATTACAATGATAAAAGGGAAAAATACGATGCTCATAGCCATGCCTGCGAATTTACCAATAAAGGCTAGAACTTCTGTGTATTCTAGGCCAGCATAAACTAGTCGCCTAGGTACAATTAAGGTGGATAGTGCAGAAATTGCAGTGGTTAAAAATCCATTGAGGGATAAGGGAAGCGAAACAACAAGAACATTAAATAGTAGTTGAGCTCTTCCTTCAGCCTTTTTAGTGTACTGCTTGAATTTATTTATACTCTTTTTATAGAAGACATATAAAAGAATAAAACTTATAAATTCACCAATGGATAAGGCAATGTAAGTGGCGGTTACAGTAGATGTTACATTTCTTAGTGCAAAGAAATTTATTATTCCAACTAATATCATCATTCTTACGGTCTTTTCAACTATATCTATTATTGCAGGTACTTTAACATTTGAAATACCATAGAAATATCCTTTATATATAGATGAAAGAGCAACAAAAATTAAAGCGGGACAAATAACTAAAAGAGAATATAATGTTCTTTGGTCTTTTATTATGTAGGTACTGATGAAGGGTGAAAAAAGGAAGACTGATACTGCTATTAATATAGCCCAAATAAAATCAAAAACAATGGCAGTATGTATAGTTTTGTTTAAATTACCATAATCGTTTATTCCAAAGTAAGCTGAGGCTTCTTTTGAAATAGATGTTACCATTCCACCACAAATAAGGCAAATGAATAAATCGTAGATAGGCATTACAAGGCTATATAGCCCCATACCTTGTGCTCCTAGTTTTTTTGAAAGTAAAATTGCAAACATAAATCTTAGTATACCACCAACTAAATTTGATACTGTAAGTATTATTGAGTCTCTATAGAAATTATCTTTTATCATGGATGGATCCTCCTTGCTCTTGACCCTGGTTTATAACAGTTATTATTATTTGTATGTGCAGCGTTTGTATTATATTCTATAAGGAACATAAAACTTTTATCCTTTTGTAAATAACAGTTGGAATATAACGTTGAAAATATAAATATATTATGTGGAAAAACTCTCCTAAGGGGGAGTTTTGTGTTAAAATTCTCTTATGAATGATTGTTGTATACGAAAAAAACATGGGGGTATAAGAGAAATATGAAATGTTTGATTTGCGGTATGGATATAAATATAAATAATTATAATATAAATAGTAAAGGATTGCTTGTGGAAAATGAAAGTGGAACAATTAAATACTGTCCATTTTGTGGGGTAACTGCTAAATATATAAAAGATAGAAGTGAAGAAATTTTTAAGGGTCATGTTGAAGGCTTAGATAATAGTGATTTAGTAATACTTGATCATGCTATGAAACTTGAAATATTTAATGCTGATTTTTATAAATTAGCAGCAGTGCTTGCTCATAGTGGAAAAGTTAAAGAAACGTTTGAAGCACTTTCAAAGATAGAGCGGATGCACGCTATAGTGCACAAGAAACTAGCGGGTTTCAAAGAATTACCTAAACTTGTAAATATAGATTACAGTAAACACAAAACTGATGAAAGCTTAATGAATCTGGCAGAAGATAGAGAAATTCATGCCACAAAGTTTTATGAAAAAAATTCAAAGCAAATAATTAATACAACAGTAAAAGATGTGTTTATAGCACTATCTGAGGTTGAAAAGGATCATATAAATATTGTTAAAAATAATTAACTACATTTATTAATACATATACTCTAATCTATGTAAATATACATAGATTAGAGTATTTATAATTTAGGGGGGAAGTATGAAAAAGACCATTGGATTTATAGTTATTTTAGCCACAATGGCTTTTGCACTATTTTCAATGAAAGGTTTTTTAAAAGAATATAAGGTTACAGTAAAAGGTGAAGGCATAAAGTCACAAATACTTTTTAAAGGGTTAAATGAGGCAGTAGATTTTACTATGGACAACGAGGAGAACTATTATATAGCTTTTAAAGATAGAATACAATACATTGATAAAAATGGTAAGGCCTATACTGTATTTGAAAACAGGAGGTTGAGTATAACAAGTTTAGACTATAACAACGGCGTGCTGTATTATGCAGCAGGTACAGGGGTCTATTCATATAATTTAATATCTAAAGAAGATAAAGAGATAATTACGGACATACCTAATTATGGAGATTATAATAAGAGTTTGGTAAAAATTTATGGGGAATATCTATTTGTTACGATAGGTGCAGCAACAAATTCCGGTGTAGTAGGGCCTGATAACCTGTGGTTAAATAATTATCCTAAGTATCATGATATTTCGCCAAAAGGTATAACAGTTAAAGGAATTAATTTTACTGTGGAAAAAACAGGAGCATTTGTTCCATATAAAACTATGAATACAAAAGGACAAATTATAACAGAACACGTGCTTGGAAATTCGTCAATTGTAATCTACAATTTAAAAACTGGAGCAAAGGCAAATTTTGCTTGGGGCATAAGGAATATGAAGGGCATAGATTTTAACAGTGCTGGCAAAGTAGTAGTTACTGTGGGAGGTATTGAGGATAGAGGGTTAAGACCTGTAAAGGGTGATAGTGATTATATATTTCAAATTAAAAAAAATGCATGGTATGGTTTTCCAGATTACACTGGTGGGGATGAAGTTAGTTCGCCAAAATTTAGTGGGCTAAATAGCAGTAGTGTAGGGTTTATTTTAGATAAACACCCTACAACAAATCCACCTGCACCGATTTACCAACATACGCAAGTAGATAGTTTAGAGAGTTTAACAGTTGATAAAAAAGGATTATTAGGTGATACAGATTGTATATATTTCTACGAAAAGAATGATAATAGTATATATAGTCTAAATAGTTTGGGCGCAATAAAAGAAAAGGTTAATTTTAAAGAAGGATCATATATATCTAGTATTAAATTTTTTGATGATTTATTAGTATTAGACTCTAAAAATGGATATCTAGTTAGAATAGAAAAAATTAAAAAGGACATTATAGATAGTGAAACTAAAACATTTAATTGCTACTTATTAATAATGGTGGTAACTTTGATTATTAGCATACTTGTAGGTCTAAGCAAAAAGAGGTAAGATGTAGTTAGATGTATAATAAAAGATTATTAATATGTGATGAATATATATTTGGGGTATACTAAATTAAGAGGTGAACAGTTTGAAGAAAAGAATAGAAGCTACCTATGGGAAAACTCTAAAAGGAATTATGATAGCAGTAAATCCAATTAAAAAGAAGATTATGAAAACCCATTGTATCGTTCATAAATTTATAAATATTCAAGCTATTGAAATATTGGGAAATAAGGGTTATAGTGATGTTAATAGTTTTTACAAGGGACATATAAAAGAATTAAATAGAGGGGTAACATGGGCAGACCAGGATTTCAAAAGCACAAATCATTTTTATCATCATGTTAAGGGAACTGGCCTATATGGATTTTCAAATGCTTTGACTGAGTTTGAAAAGTATTATAAATGTGCTTTGAAGTTCATAGAAGCAGGAGATAAAAGACAAGCACTATTCTATTTTGGAGCAGCATGTCATTTAGTTCAGGATGCTACAGTCCCTCAACATGTGAACAATAGGCTTCTAAAGAGTCACAGGAATTTTGAACTTTGGATTATAAGTAAATTAATGAGTGATTATTCTTTTCCTATTTTCAATGAAATAATAAATGAAACCAATATAGAGGACTATATAAAAAACAATGCACTATTTGCCAATAAAACTTATCTATTTTATGCAAATGTAAAAATTAGGGAAGATAGGTACAGCAAAATCTCTGCACTTATAATGCAAAGAGCACAAAAGTCAACTGCAGGCTTAATGTTAGATTTTTATAATGAAATTAATAAATAATTCCTTTATTTTAAAGGAATTATTTTGTTTTTGAAGAATAAATAAAACAGATGAAAATTATATTTAGCTGGGGGGTTAATAATTGAAAAAGGAGGTTTTTATAAGTTTAGAGAAAGAAATCTTCAAAGGTAATATTTTAGATATAGGATTTTCAAACCATGGAATTATATATAATATCTATAAACAATATATTGATGATGATACTAGTATTGAGTATTTAGAAGGAAAAGAGGAAAAGATAAGAATAGAGAAGGAACAATATGATATCTGTGCACTATTTCTTACTTTGAGTGACATGAAATCTACTATTACTAGAAAGAAATTAATAAAGGATATATATAACTTTTTAAAGTCGGATGGACTTTTATATATATGGGACATAGATAAAGGGTTTGCTAAAACTTTTAATTCTATAATAAAGATCGTATTGCCAGATAAAAGTACAAAACAAATATCTTTAAGAGATTTTAACATATTCAAAAACAGTTCAAAGGAAAATACAATAAAAATTTTACAAGATTATTTTGAAGTATTAACTTTGAAGAATTCAGATAATATCTATTACATGATATGCAAAAAGAAAGGAAAATCAGAAGATGAAAGCAATCCTAGTAGGAATTAATGCAAAATATATTCATAGCAACTTAGCAGTAAGATATTTAAAATCATACACAGAAGATTTAGATTATGAATGCCAAATTATGGAGTTTTCTATTAATGATAAGATAGATAGAATTCTAGAGGAGATTTTAAGGCAGAATCCAGACCTTGTTGCTTTTTCTTGCTACATATGGAATATTCAGTTTGTTAAGAAAATAGCATCTCTTATAAAGCTTGTAGATAGCAAAATCGAGATTATTTATGGTGGACCTGAGGTTAGTTATGACTCTGAGGTTTTTCTTGAAGAAAATCCAGGTGATTACGTAGTAGAGGGTGAAGGCGAGGTAACATATAAAGAATTTATTAATTGGAAGATTGCTACTTATAATGATGAAAAGACTAAAAACAACATTCGAAATATATTAGGATTATATTACAAAAATCATGGTATTATAGGTTATAATGGTAAAAGGCCTTTAATGGATATGAATGAAATTATTTTTCCATACAATGAAGAAGAACTTACAAATAAAATAGTTTATTACGAAGCATCCAGAGGATGTCCTTTCAAGTGTAAATATTGTCTTTCATCAACTACGAGTGGTGTTAGATTTATAAATACTGAAAGAGTAAAAAGAGAATTAGAATTCCTTGCGTCTAAAGGTGTTACACTAGTGAAATTTGTTGACAGAACATTTAACTGCAATTCAAAATTTGCATTAGAAATTTGGGATTTTTTAATAAATTTAGATGCTGAAATAACTTTTCACTTTGAAATTTCAGCGGACATTCTAAATGAGCAGGAGTTAGAGATTTTATCTAAGGCTCCAAAGGGAAGATTTCAATTTGAAGTCGGGGTACAAACTACGAATCCAGTAGTTCTTAATAATATAAATAGATTCGTAACTTTTGACGACATAAAGGAAAAAGTGGAGGCGATAAAAGAAATAAAGACTATTAATCAACATCTAGATTTAATAGCAGGTCTTCCTGGAGAAGATTACGAATCCTTTAAAAAATCATTTAATGATGTTTATAACATTGCTCCAGAAGTAATTCAACTAGGTTTTTTAAAGCTGCTTAAAGGCTCGGATATGATGAATGAATCAGAAAGTTGGGAAATGGTGTACTCACCTTATCCTCCATATGAAATCTTAAAGACAAGGGATATAAGTTATGATGAGTTAGTAATACTAAAAAAGGTAGAACAAATGCTTGATAAATATTATAATTCACAAAAATTTAGCACTATTTTAAAATATTTAGTTGGAAAATTTAGTACACCATTTGAATTCTACTATGAACTAGGACTATTTTGCCATAAGCGTGGATATTTAAGTAGAAGTATTTCATCAGTAGACTACTATAAAATATTTATTGAATTTAATGCGGATAAGCTTAAAGAAGATAGTGCTATCTTAAAAGAGATTGTGAAATATGACTATCTTATGTACAACAAAAAGAAGTGGTTACCGGATTTCCTAAACAGAGATTTAGATAAGGCAGGAGAAAGAATAATTAAGGAAAAATTGTTGCAAAAGTATACTATTAAAAATGTAAACAATATTCATGTTGAAAAATTTAAGATTAATATTTTGAATTATATAGATAATAATACTATTATTTATGAAGATCGTTATTTAGTTTATGATATTAATAATGATATAATCGATATCACATTTACTGCAAATTCAATGAATTTAGATGCTTAAATTCAAATAATAAAGAAAAAAGAGCGTGAAATTCTTTTAAAATGGATTTGACGACATCAAAAGCACTCAATATTAAGAATATTTGTTAAAACAACAAAAAAGGAGTTGAAATTTTTATTAAAAATCAGTATAATAAAACTATAGTAATCAAGCTGTATTTAATACTGCATAAAGCATTAATAATTAACTATAATCATTTTAGTTAGTTATTATAAAAAAGGTGGTGATATTTTGGCATTAGAAGCAATAAAGAGTATAAAAAAAGCAGAGCAGCAAGGAACAGATATTATAAATAAGGCGATTTCGGATAGTAAGGATAGTTTGAAAAAATCTCAGATCGAAGCTCAGGAGCAATACAAAAAGATTTTAGAAGATGCAAAAACAGAAACTAAAAACATAATTGACGTTGCTAAGCAAGAAGCTGAAAAAATTTCCGAACCAATTTCACAAAAGGGCAAAACAGAAGTGGAGAGTATACTAAATTTGGAAAATGAAAGATTTGATAAGGCTGTTAATATAGTGGTTGAGAGGATAGTGAAAAATAATGGCAATAGTTAAAATGAGTAAATTCACATTGTTTGCCTTTGAATCACAAAAAGAAGCTTTACTAGATAGCCTTCACAAATTTGAAAATGTTCAATTTATTAACCTACAAGAATTTGAAGAAGAACATTTACAATCACTTGTAAAAGACTCAGAAAAAGAAAAGGTTTCTTATATAGAAGGTGAGCAGGCGAAAGTAAAATTTGCCCTTGAACTATTACTAAAGCACGCAGAAAAAGAAGGTGCTATAAAATCTTTAGTAAAGGGTAAAAACTTATTGAATTATGATGAGTTAGAAGCTTTAGCTAAAAAATCAAACTATGAAGAGAATTACAAAAATTTAAAAGAAAAAGATGCTGCTTTAACGCAGATGAAAAATGAAAAGACTAAGATTAATACAGAAATAGAAGCATTAACCCCTTGGAAATCACTAGATGCTAGTTTTAATGATCTAAAAGAGTTAAAGACTTCTGTGTTTGTAATGGGAACAATTCCGAAAGATTTTAAAGATACTTTTAGAGCAAAATTTGAAAGTGAAATTCTATACTCTTATCTAGAAGTTATTAGTGAAGTAAAAGATGAAATAAATGTAATTGCTTTAGTATATAAAGATTATGAAGATAAGGCTAATGAAATACTTAAACAAAATAGATTTAATGAAATTACTTTTGCATATGAGGGAACTCCAGCCCAGGTTGTTTTGTATTCAAACAAAAGATTAGCTGAAATAACAAAAGAGGAACAAAGAATAAATGTGCAAATAAAGCATGATTGTGAGTATATAGAAGATTTTAAAATAGTCTATGAATATTTATCAAATAAACATATAAAGGCTATAGCTTGCGAAAACTTCTTGAAAACAAAGTGCGTAGTTGCCCTAGAAGGTTGGGTACCAACAGGTTTAACAAGTGAACTTGAGAAGGCAGTAAAAGTTATAACAAAAGAAGATTTTTATTTGGAGCTAGAAGAAGCATCTAAGGAAGAGATTGATATACCTATACTTCTAGAGAATAATTCATTGGTAGAGCCTTTTGAATCAATAACATCAATGTATAGTTTACCGCAGTATTCAGAATTAGATCCAACTCCCCTACTTACACCTTTTTACATGGTGTTCTTTGGGATGATGGTGGCAGACATCGGATATGGAATACTAATGTTCGTAGCTGCGGCAATGGCATTAAAGAAATTTAATTTAGATGAAGGTCAGAAAAAATTTGCTAAGTTTTTTTTAGTGCTAAGTGTACCGACAACTGTTGCAGGTGCTATTTATGGAAGTTTCTTTGGTGATTTGATACCATTAATATCTAATAATAGCATATTAGACCCCGCTGATGATCTGATGGTAATACTTATTATATCTATAATAATGGGTGCGGTTCAAATTTACTTTGGTCTTGGAGTTAAAGCATACATGTTAATTAAAGATGGCAAGCCAATTGATGCTGTTTATGATGTTTTAACATGGGTAGCAGTAATAACAGGAGCGTTCTTCTTGTTGGCTGGAAAAAAACTAGGAATAGATGCAGGGGTAATCAATGTATGGAAATTGGTTATGGTAATAGGGATGGTTGGATTAGTATTAACTCAAGGAAGAGAAAATAAAAGTGTAGGTGGAAAAATTGGTGGAGGATTATATGGACTATATGGTGTTACTGGATACATAGGAGATTTGGTTTCATACTCAAGACTTATGGCTCTAGGACTTGCGGGTGGATTTATAGCATCTGCGTTTAATACTATTATTAGAATGCTACCTTCGCCATATAATATTATCTTAGGAGTGTTCATATTTATAGGGGCACAGTTGTTTAACTTATTATTAAGTGCACTAGGAGCTTATGTTCATAGCGCTAGACTTCAATATGTAGAATATTTTAGTAAGTTTTATGAAGGTGGAGGTAAAGCCTTTAAAGCATTTAAACCGAAGAATCAATATATTGAAGTGAAAAATGGAAAGAAAATTTAAGGAGGAGTTAATTATGACATTAATGGATTTTTTTGTACAAAATGGTGGTTATGTTTTTGCAGCATTAGGAATGGGGTTAGCAGTATTTTTGCCTGGGATAGGCTCAGCAAAAGGTGTAGGTATAGTTGGAGAAGCAGCAGCTGGACTCACAACTGAAGAACCGGAAAAATTCGGTAAAGCTCTTATTCTTCAATTGTTACCAGGTACACAAGGGCTTTATGGTTTTGTTATAGGGCTTATGATATTACCTAAGTTAACGGCTGGTATGTCTTTAGATATGGGTATGTTCTTATTTATGGCTTGTTTACCAATAGCGTTTGTAGGATTATATTCAGCTATTGCTCAGGCTAAAACAGCTGCAGCTGGTGTAGCGATACTCGCTAAAAACCCAGAACATACTACAAAAGCTATTATACTTTCTGTAATGGTTGAAACATACGCGATTTTAGCATTTGTAGTTTCAGTAATATTATTAAATACAACATTCTAATTTTAAAACTAAGCGCTTAGAGGATGTGAAAAATATGTCAAAATTAGATAGTTTAACAGCTAAGATAATAGAAGATGCTAATACTAAAGCAGAATTTATACTAAAAGAAGCTAAGGATACGCAGGCGTCAATGGTAGAAAAGAAAATTAAAGAAGCTGAAGCTTTAAAACTGCGAATGTTAGAAAAAGCTAAAATCGAAGCAATTACAGCAAAACAAAGGATTATATCAAATTCTCAGCTAACAATGAGAAATGAAAAGTTAGTTGCTATGCAAACAATGATTGATAAGGTATTTGTAGGAGCTTTAGAAAAGCTTTCACTAATAAATGATAGTGAATATCTTGAAATTCTAAAAAGATACCTTTTATCAATGCCAATAGCAGGAGATGAAGAAATAATACTTCCTGGGAAATATAAAGAAATAGTGAGTAAGAATTATTTATTTGAAATAAATACAGCACTAAAAACTTCTGGAAAGCTAGGACAATTAATTATTAGTTCTGAGTCTAGGGATATAAATAGTGGATTTATAGTGGTTAAAAATGGTATAGAGATTAACAACACTTTTGAAAGCTTAGTTAATTCTTTAAGAGATGAAATGGAAGCACTAATCGTTGAACAATTATTCAAATAAATTTAAGGGAAGATAGCAATTAATAATTGATATCTACTCCTGAGCAAAATAAGGAGGATAGCCATATATGGATAATATGAATTTCACACAAGCTGTGGCTAGGCTGAGAGTATTAGAAACAAGACTCCTTAATAAAGTAAAGATTGAGAGAATGATTGATAGTAACTCGGCTGAAGATGTCCTTAAAATCTTGCAGGAAACTGAGTATGCAGGTTTGATGGGAACTATAAAAATGGCAGAGGACTACAATGTATTACTTAAGGAGGAGTTGAAAAGAGTATATTCCCTTATGTATAAAGTTTCTCCAGACCGCACTATAGTAGATATTATGAGTCTTAAATATGATTATCATAATATCAAGGTACTATTAAAAGGCCGAGCTTTAGAAAAGGACTTTTCACATATGTTAATTCCAGTAGGTACAATAGATATAGAAAAATTAAAATTATATATTGAAACAATGGAATATAGGGATTTAAACCCTATTATGAGAGAAGGTATACTCAAAACAGAAAAAAGCTATGAGGAACTTAAAGATCCACAAAAGATAGATACTATAATTGACAAATATATGTATATAGACATGTTAGCTAGAGCAAAAGTTTTGAATATCGATTTTATAATTAATTATATTAAAAGAAGTATAGATTTTTCTAATATAAAAACAATTATAAGATTAAAAAAACAAGAAAAAAACACTGCTTTTTTGAAGGAAGTAATGCTTTCCGGTGGAGATATAGATGACGATATTTTAGTGAAAGCTTTTAATGACCCTATTGAAAATATGGCAATTAAATTTGCACTATCAAAATATGGGGAAGTTATAACACAAGGAATAGAAGAGTATATACAAACAGGCAAACTTTCAGTTCTTGAGAAGCTTTCGGAAAATTATATGATGAAGAATTTAAAAGATGCTAAATATGTTAGCTTTGGTCCAGAACCTATATTTGCCTATATTGCAGCAAAGGAAACTGAGATCAAGATAATAAGAATAATTATGGTTGGTAAATTAAACAATGTTAGTACTGATGTTATAAGAGAAAGGGTGCGTGATGTTTATGCATAAAGTAGGAGTAGTTGGAGATAAAGATTCAATACTTGCTTTTAAAGCCCTTGGAATTGAAGTATATCCTGTTATTGAAATTGAAGAGGCTAAGAAAGCTATAGATACAATGGCATTAAATAATTATGCAGTTATATTCGTTACAGAACAAATAGCTCAGCATTTAGACGAAACTATAAAGAGATATAATAAACAGATGCTTCCTGCCGTTATATTAATACCAAGTAATCAAGGCTCACTTAATATAGGAATGCAAAGAATTAGAGATAATGTAGAAAAAGCGGTGGGCGTAAATATTTTATAGAAAGGTAGGGAGATAACTTGAAAATCGGTAAAATTGTAAAAGTTTCAGGTCCTTTAGTTGTTGCTAAAGGCATGGAAGAAGCTAATATATACGATGTAGTTAAGGTTGGAGAAAAAGGCCTTGTTGGCGAAATTATCGAAATGAGAGGAGATAGAGCCTCCATTCAAGTATATGAGGAAACATCAGGTCTTGGACCCGGAGACCCAGTTGAAAGTACGGGGGCACCACTAAGTGTTGAACTTGGACCCGGGCTTATTGAATCAATGTTTGACGGTATTCAAAGACCTCTTGAAGCAATAAGAGCTATAGCTGGAAATTTCTTAACAAAGGGCGTGAATGTTGTACCTTTAGATAGGACGCGAAAATGGCAATTTGTTCCTACTGCAAAAGTTGGAGATGAAGTTTCATATGGTTATCAAATAGGTACAGTTCAGGAAACTACTGTTATCACTCAAAAGATAATGATTCCTAAGGGGATTTCCGGAACTATAACTTCTATAAAAGGTGGAGAATTCACTGTAGAGGAAATGATAGCAGAAGTTGAAACTCAAGATGGCATAAAAGAAATTAAATTAATGCAAAAATGGCCAGTAAGGAGTGGAAGACCATATGCTGAAAAATTAAACCCAGTAGAGCCATTAGTTACAGGGCAAAGAGTAATAGATACATTTTTCCCAGTAACTAAAGGTGGTACTGCATGTGTACCTGGTCCTTTTGGAAGTGGTAAAACAGTAGTTCAGCATCAATTAGCAAAATGGGCAGATGCTGAAATAATAGTTTATATAGGCTGCGGTGAGCGTGGAAATGAAATGACAGATGTTTTAAATGAGTTTCCAGAACTAAAAGATCCAAAAACTGGCGAATCTCTTATGAAAAGAACAGTGCTAATCGCTAATACCTCTAATATGCCGGTTGCAGCTAGAGAAGCTTCTGTATATACTGGAATAACTATTGCAGAGTATTTTAGAGATATGGGATTCTCTGTAGCATTAATGGCAGATTCTACATCTAGATGGGCCGAGGCACTTCGTGAAATGTCAGGAAGACTTGAAGAAATGCCAGGTGATGAAGGGTATCCAGCATACCTAGGTTCACGTGTAGCTGATTTTTATGAAAGATCTGGTAAGATCAAATGCGTTGGAGACGGCGATAGGGTAGGTGCTATTACAGTTATTGGTGCAGTTTCACCTCCAGGTGGAGATTTATCTGAACCAGTTACTCAAGCAACGCTTAGAATAGTTAAGGTGTTTTGGGGATTAGATGCTCAACTTGCTTATAAGAGACACTTTCCAGCAATAAATTGGTTAGAATCATATTCGTTATATTTAGATCAGACAACTGGTTGGATGAATGAGAATGTTGCAGAAGATTGGACTGAGCTTAGAGTTAAAGCTATGATAATACTTCAAGAAGAATCAAAACTTGATGAAATAGTAAGGCTTGTTGGAGTAGACGCTCTATCTGAAAAAGATAGATTGAAATTAGAAGTTGCAAAAACAATTAGAGAAGATTACTTACAACAAAATGCATTTCATGAGGTTGATACATATGCATCTTTAGATAAACAATATAAAATGTTAAAGCTCGTAATAACATTTCATGCTGAAGCTGAAAGAGCTTTAAAATCTGGTGTTTATTTGAAGACCATATTAGAAATGACCGTAAGGGACAAAATAGCAAGGGCAAAATATATTTCAGAAACTGAAATGTCAAAAATTGATGATATATACAAAGAACTATCTGAGCAAGTAGAAAAATTAATAGCGGAAGGAGGGGTTGTTAGTGCATAAAGAATACAGAACAATAACTGAAGTTGTAGGGCCACTCATGGTTGTAGAAAAAGTTGAAGGCGTCTGCTATGATGAACTAGTGGAAATAGAACTACAGACTGGCGAAATACGTAGCGGAAAAGTACTTGAAATAAATGAAGATAAAGCAATGGTTCAATTATTTGAAAGTTCTGCAGGAATTAACTTAAAAGGTAGTAAGGCTAAATTTCTAGGAAGACCACTTGAACTCGGTGTTTCCGAAGATATGCTTGGAAGAGTCTTTGATGGACTTGGTAGGCCTAAAGATGGTGGACCTAAAATTATTCCTGATAAGAAATTAGACATAAACGGAGAAGCACTAAACCCTGTAGCTAGAGACTATCCTTCTGAATTTATTCAAACAGGTATATCAGCTATTGATGGACTTAATACTTTAGTTAGAGGACAAAAATTACCAGTGTTTTCTGGTTCAGGTCTTCCACACGCACAGCTTGCTGCTCAAATAGCAAGACAAGCGAAAGTATTAAATTCTGATTCGAAATTTGTTGTTGTATTTGCAGCCATAGGTATAACTTTTCAAGAAGCACAATTCTTCGTAGATGATTTTACGAATACTGGTGCCATTGATAGGACTGTGTTATTTATGAATCTTGCAAATGACCCAGCTATTGAAAGAATTGCTACACCTAGAATGGCATTAACTACAGCAGAATATCTTGCTTATGAAAAAGGATATCATGTTCTTGTAATTATGACTGATATTACAAATTACTGTGAAGCTTTACGTGAAGTTTCAGCTGCAAGAAAAGAAGTTCCAGGTAGACGTGGATATCCAGGATATCTTTATACTGACCTTGCTATGCTGTATGAGAGAGCAGGAAGGATTAAAGGTCTTGAAGGTTCAATAACACAAATACCTATATTAACGATGCCTGAGGATGACATAACTCATCCAATTCCTGATTTAACAGGATATATAACTGAAGGACAAATTATTTTAAGTAGAGAACTTTATAAAAAAGGAATTATGCCTCCAGTAGATGTATTGCCTTCACTCTCAAGACTTAAGGATAAGGGTATAGGTAAAGGTAAAACAAGGGAAGACCATGCTGATACGATGAACCAATTATTTGCTGCATATGCTCAAGGTAAGCAAGCAAAAGAGCTAGCAGTTATACTAGGTGAGTCAGCCTTATCTGAAGCAGATAAAAAGTATGCAATATTTGCAGATGAGTTTGAGAAGCAGTATGTATCACAGGGGTTTGAAACTAATAGAACAATTGATGAAACAATAAACTTAGGATGGGAGCTTCTATCTATTCTACCGAGAAATGAACTTAAGAGAATTAGAGATGAATTTGTAGAAAAATACTTACCAATAAAAGAGGGTGAGTAAACATGGCAAGGTTAAATGTCAACCCGACTAGAATGGAGCTGACTAAGCTTAAAAAAAGATTAGGTACAGCGACTCGTGGACATAAATTATTAAAAGATAAACAAGATGAACTTATGAGAAGGTTTATTGATCTTATAAAACATAATAATGAGCTAAGAAAGAATGTTGAAGATGAACTGCAAAATGCTTATAAGGATTTTCTTATGGCAAGCGCCTTAATGTCTTCAGAATTTCTAGAGGAGGCTATTGCCTATCCAAAAGAAAATATTTCTGTGGAAGTAGAAACAAAAAATCTTATGAGTGTTAATGTTCCATTAATGAAATTTGTAAGAAAATTAGAAGATGATCCTGGCAGCATATATCCTTATGGATTTGCTAACACATCAGCAGATCTTGATGGAGCTATAGAAAAGCTGTATCTAATTCTACCAAAACTTTTAGAACTAGCGGAAGTAGAGAAAACATGCCAACTTTTGGCAGATGAGATTGAAAAAACTAGAAGAACAGTTAATGCTCTTGAGTATATGATAATACCTCAACTTCAGGATACTATAAAGTATATAAAAATGAAGCTTGATGAAAACGAAAGAGGAGCTTTAACAAGACTTATGAAGGTTAAAAGTATGATGGAAGAATCTCAAAGAATAGCAGAAGAAAAAAGAATTAATGGATAAGTATGAAGAAATTAAGGCATTATTATGATGCCTTAGTTTTTTTTATTAAAATTTAAGTTGATGTATATGGCTAATTAGAATAGAATATATAATGAAAGTAACAAAATATATTGCTTATAAGAGAAGTAATATAACAAAATAATGAAGTAAGGAGAATTAATATGGCGGTTAGAAAAATTTTGCAATATGGAGATAAACGTCTAAATACAGTTTGTCAGCCAATTAATAAAATAGATGGAAAAATTTTAAATTTAATAGATGATATGATGGATACTCTTTATGAGGGCAATGGAATAGGGCTCGCTGCTCCACAAATAGGTATTTTAAAAAGAATTATCTTAATTGATTTAGGAGAAGAAGAAGGAGAGCCAATAATAGTTATAAATCCTAAAATAACGGCTAAGTCAGGAAATGAAAAGGATTATGAAGGTTGTCTAAGCTACGTAGGATATGAAGGTGAAGTGTATAGGCCTACGAGTGTTACAGTTAAAGGAATTAACGTTAAAGGGAAGCCAGTTACTTATGAGGCCGAAGGATTACTTGCAAGAGCCTTTTGTCATGAAATAGACCATTTAGATGGGATACTATATATGTCAAGAGCTGAGGGAATGCAGGAACTAGTCGAAGAATAATTTTATAAGAAAATCATACCACTTGATTATTAACATTATAATAGACCCTATAAGGTAGATAGTTAAAAACAGAGACCTACTTGTCTCAAATAAATTAACTGACTCTATTTTATAGGGTCTTTTTTGTTATGATTAATGCATCAAGTTAGGGGAGTGCTGCTAAGCTTTGTTTTTTTCTAGAAGAGCTGTAAATAATATATAATGTGGTAGGATTTAAAATTAAAGGCAATTATCAATATAATACTTTAGTCTTTCAATCCAAGATGGAATTTCAATATCTAAAGTGCGTTTTATATGCGAACTATCAGCACAGGTGTATTTAGAATCATTAATTAGATTAGATAAAATCTTATCTGAAGTAACAATTAATGGAACATTAAGATCACTAAACTCTATTATACTATTTATTAGCGTTGACTTTGATAAGCAGCCATTATTACTATAGTTATATATTCCATATTTTTCAGTAGTTAAAAGTCGTTGGATGATTTCTGTTAAATCTCCAATATAAGTTACTGAAAGGGTAGGATTTGAAAATAGATAAATAGTTGTGTGCTTACCATTTATAAGGTTTCTAACAAAACAATCATTGCCACCAAAGATATTAGAGGTACGAACAATGAAATATTTTTTGCAAATGGTTTGAATTAATTCTTCACCACCTAATTTACTCTTACTGAATGCATTTAGTGGAATGCATTCATCAGTTTCGTTGTAAGGTAGTGATTTAGTATAACCGTATACATCTGTGCTGGATAGATATATTAAGGGTATATTAAGCGAATTACAACACTTTGCAATGTTTAAGGTGCCTAGAGTGTTTACACCATATGCTAAAGATTCATGGTATTCACAAAAATGTTTATTTGTAATTGCTGCAGTATGAATTACTGCGTCAGGCTTTAATTCATTCATAACTTTTTGGGTAGCTATTTTATCCGTTATGTTAAGTTCAGTCTTATCTAATCCATATATAACATGCGATTTTGACAAAACGTTACAAAGATAAGCTCCAATATTACCTTTTGCACCAGTTATTAAGATATTCATAAATTCCTCCCCAAAGTACATGCTATTAAAGTATATGAATTAATATTTTTATTATTAGTATCCTTGAAGAAAAACATGTTATTTTTTAGAGAATACTTTAACATATTGGAGATAAACTATAAAGTAGAAAGTTTTTTTATATTAGCAAATACATTTATTAATCAATAATAGTTATCAGTTGAAGAAGTTAGTTAAATGTGGTAAAATATATTATAAGTTTGATGATTAAAATGGTAGGAAATTATAGAATTATAGAAGTATAAGGAGGATTTTAGGAATGAAAACAACAAAATTAAAAGATAATATATATTGGGTTGGTGTAAATGACCCTAAACTCAGAGTTTTTGATATTATTATGGAAACAAAGAAAGGAACTACTTATAATTCATATTTAATAGATGATGAAAAAGTAGCCATAATAGACTCAGTAAAAACTGGTTTTTTTGATGAGTTTTTAGGTAAAATAAAAGGTGTTATTGGTGAGAGAAAAGTTGATTATATAATTGTTCAACATACAGAACTCGATCATAGTGGATCACTAGTTAAACTCTTAGAAGTTTATCCAGAAGCTGTTATTATTGCTTCAACTGCTGCATTAAGTTATTTAAAAGAAATTATGAACAGGGAATTTAATAGTGAAAAAGCCGCAGGAGAACTTTGTTTAGGTAAAAATACGCTGAAATTTATTTCTGCACCAAATTTACATTGGCCAGATACAATGTTTACGTATGCAGTTGAAGAAAAAATACTATTTACATGTGATGTATTTGGATGTCATTATTCCCCAAGCAATTGTATAACAGATGCTTGTTCCGGTGACTATTTTGAGGAAATGAAATATTACTTTGATGTTATAATGGGACCTTTTAAAAAATTTGTAAATATGGGCCTTGATAAAATCACTGATTTACAACTAGATATGGTTGCACCAAGTCATGGACCTATACATGTAGATGACATTAAAATGTATGTAGACCTTTATAGAAAGTGGGCTGAAATTCACGAAATAAAAGAAAAAAACATTCAAATTTTCTACGTTTCTGCTTACGAAAACACTGCAGTTATGGGTGAATATCTAGCAAAGATAATTAATGAAAAGGGCATAAAAGCTGAGGCACATGAAATTACATCAATGAAGCTAAGCGATATTGTGGAATTAATTGAAAGTGCAAGTGGCATTATGATCGGTTCACCTACTATTAATCAAGATGCTGTAAAGCCAGCTTGGGATGTTCTGTCACTTGTATGTCCTATAACCAATAGAGGTAAGGTTGCTGCAGCTTTCGGTTCATATGGATGGAGTGGAGAGGGTGTACCTATGCTTACAGAAAGGTTAAGATCATTAAAATTTAAAGTAGTTCCGGAAGGATTGAAATTTAAATTTGTTCCAGATAATAAAGAATATGATGCAGCTAACAAATTTGTTGGAGAATATTTAGAACTCTTTAAGTAGGAATCACAACGAGTAACTTATGGATGTATGGAGGTGTTTTTTTGAATAAACAATATATTATAAATTTTCTGATGAAAAATGGGTTAAGTGATTTAGATGAAATTAAGTATAAAAATGACACCATTGCTCTAAAGTTTAAATATTATTATGATGAAACAGAAATAGAAGCCGCTACATCTTTTGCAGACGACGAAGGGGATTTAAAGCAGAATAAAGAGGAATGGTACGAAGAATATTTTTTGCCTTATCTAAGTGATATTGCAGCAGACAATGTGGAAGATATTATGGAAGAATGTGCTGAAGAATTGAGAATTGAGTACGAATTCATTGGATGTGATATATCAGAAGATGACTATGAATTTAATGAATTCGCAGTGGTTTTTTATGGTAAGGATGCTGACATCGAAATTGATGATATTTTAATGCAATTAGATTTTTAGCTTATAATATATGTTGAGATTTATGATTATAGTAATACCTGAACTTTCAAGCCGCTTTTTTTATAGCGGCTTGAATTTTCTGATATTTGACTATAATTTCATCTAATTCCTGACTACAGGAGACAACTAGTTTGTCTGTAGGTTTTCTATGATTCAGTAGTAAATGTAGAACCATTCTTAATGATTCTAGTTGTTTTTTTATGAGACTGGCTTTAATATTCATGTAATTATACCTCTTATTCTTTTATTTTCGGCTAGCAAGTACATTATACCAAATAATTCAATCAATGTTAAATTTTTTATAAGATAATAAAGTATAAAAAACTACATATTAACCTAAAATAGCAGAAAATAAATAGTTTTATTATGGTAATATATTACAAAAAACAACGAGATATGTTGAAAAGAGCCAATTTACATAATATGTAATTGGCGAAAAAGGTCTTAAATTTCTTGTTCTATAATTGTAATAATAGAATATATTCATTTGAATTATATAAGAGTAAAATAATTTTAATGCATAAAAAGCTTAAAATAAGGAGTGGTATTGTGGACGAACTAACCAAAAGGATAAATTATCTTTATAAAAAAAGTAAAGAAGAAGGACTAACAGAGCAAGAAAAAATAGAGCAACAAGAATTAAGACAGAAATATATTGATAATGTTAAAAGAAATTTCAAATCTCAGTTGGATACAATTAAAAAAGTTTAAAATTATAGAAAGGAGGAGTTCTAATGGCAGTTGCTATAGAGGAATTAATAAAGCATTTTAAGTTAGAGGTTTTAGTAGAAGGAGAAAAGGGTAAATTAATTAATGTTACAGATATTAATAGACCAGGTCTTCAAATTGCAGGATTCTATAAGTACTTTGATAGTAAAAGAGTTCAATTATTTGGAATGGCGGAGTGGAGTTTCTTAGATTGTATGGAATCAGATCTTAGAAAGAAAAGATTGAATAAGTATTTTCAATTTGATACACCATGTGTTATTTTTACTAGGCAATTAGAACCTCACAATGAAATTATCAAAGCAGCAGAGGAAAATGGACGATGGTTATTGCGTACAAAATTAATTTCTACAAGATTCATTAGTAAACTTAGCAATTTTTTAGATACTAAGTTAGCACCGGAAACTAGGCTTCATGGTGTTTTAGTAGATGTTTATGGTATAGGAATACTATTAAGTGGAGAAAGTGGTATAGGTAAGAGTGAATGTGCGCTAGAATTAATAAAGAGAGGGCATAGACTGATTGCTGACGATGCAGTAGATATTAAAGAAATAGATGGAATACTTCTTGGAAGTTGTCCATACATAACAACAGGGATGTTGGAAGTTAGAGGTATGGGAATAATAGATATTCCAGCAATTTATGGTACGAGTTCCCTTTTAACTACCAAAACTATTAGTATACTTATTTCTCTTAATTTGTGGAATGAGAATGAAGAATATGATAGGCTTGGTATAGATGATGAATTTACCAAAATTCTAAATGTGCATTTAAGAAAAATAACTTTGCCAATTAGACCAGGTAGAAATATAGCAGTCATAATAGAAGCAGCGGCAGCTAATTATAGATATAGTATGAATTCTAAGATAACTCCTGTTGAAACTATAAATATGAGAATAGCAGAAGTAACTAAATCAAAAAAGAGTTAAAACTAAAGAAATATACTTAAGTATTTGTAATTTAGTAGAAAATTTAGTAAAATGATGAATGTAGAAATTATTTACATGAGGAGGAAATAAGTATGACAGATGTTAAAAGTCTAGAAAAAAAATATGATGTAGCATGGGATAAGTATACTAAAAATGATATTGAAAAGGTATTTGCATTATCTGATAGTTATATAGATTTCATGTCAAAATGTAAAACTGAAAGAGAATGTGTAACAGAAGTTATTACACTCGCAGAAAAAAATGGATACAAAAATATTGATACATTTATAAATAAAGAAGATACATTAAAAGCTGGTGATAAAGTTTATGCTAACTGTATGGGGAAAACACTAGCATTATTTTTAATTGGTTCTGAACCTATTGAAAAGGGTTTTAAAATTTTAGGTGCTCATGTTGACTCACCAAGACTTGATTTTAAACAAAACCCATTATATGAGGATTCAGATTTAGCACTAGCTAAAACTCATTACTATGGAGGAGTTAAGAAGTATCAATGGGTTACTATACCTTTAGCTATCCATGGTGTTGTGGTTAAGAAAGATGGCACAGTTATAAATATAGTAATAGGAGAGGATGAAAAAGAACCAGTAGTCGGAATTTCAGACCTTTTAATTCACTTATCTGCAGACCAAATGCAAAAAACTATGGCAAAGGGTATTGAAGGTGAAGATCTAAACGTGTTCATGGGAAGTATACCAGTAGAAGATAAAGATGCTAAAAATAGAGTTAAGTTGAATATATTAAGACTTTTAAATGATAAATATGATATAGATGAAGAAGATTTTGTATCATCAGAACTCGAAGTAGTACCAGCAGGACGTGCTAGGCACTATGGACTAGATAGTAGTATGGTTATGGCTTATGGGCATGATGATAGAGTTTGTGCTTACACATCTTATCAAGCATTAATGAACATTAAAGAAACAGATAAAACTTGTATTGTTTTGCTTGTGGACAAAGAAGAAGTTGGAAGTATCGGTGCAACAGGCATGCAATCAAGATTCTTTGAAAACACAGTAGCTGAAGTTGTTAATTTGATGGGAGAATACAGCGATTTAAAAGTAAGAAGAGCACTCGCGAATTCTAAAATGTTATCTTCTGACGTAAGTGCTGCATACGATCCTAATTTTCCATTAGTTATGGAAAAACGTAATTCTGCGTACTTCGGAAAAGGAATAGTTTTTAATAAGTATACTGGAGCTCGTGGAAAAGGTGGTTGTAATGATGCCAATCCAGAATTTATTGCAGAGCTTAGAAGTATAATGGAAAAACATAAAATTTCATGGCAAACATCAGAACTTGGTAAAGTAGATCAAGGTGGCGGTGGTACTATTGCTTATATACTAGCTGAATATGGTATGCAAGTTATTGATTCAGGAGTTCCTCTTCATAATATGCATGCGCCATTGGAAATTGCAAGTAAAGCAGATATATATGAAGCTCTTAGGGCTTATGAAGCCTTCCTTATTGAAATTTAACAAATAAAAAGGAGATGTGTAAACATCTCCTTTTTATGATTCTAATGCATTTACAAAGGTGGCTAGTTCGTTGTGGCTTAGGGAAACTGAACCAATAACACCATGACTGGTATCCGAGGTTGTTATTCCATGAAAATCTGAACCAGCAGTAATTAATATGTTATACTCTTTAGCTTTCGCCTTTAGATAAGATTTTTGTTTTTTTGAATTTTGTGGATATACTGCCTCAATCCCATCGAAACCAAAGCGTAACATTTCATCTATAGAAGAATTTTTAATTAGAACAGGGTGTGCAAGTACCACTAATGCATTATGTTCTCTTAATAAATTTATGCCATTGGATGTTGAAATTTTCTTGGTTTGAACATATGCAGGGCTATCATTTGATAACAGTGTATCAAATATATATTTCCAATCATATTTGTAACCAGCATTTATTATGGCTTTAGCTATATGAGGTCTAGCTATTACTCCTTTGGCCTCATCTGAAATTTGTTTATAGTCTAATTTTATATTAAAAAAAGTATCTAAATTTTCTACTATTTTTTTAGCTCTTACTATTCTATAATTAGCCATGTCATACAACAAATTCTGAAAGTATGGATCTTTATACTTATCGTCTTTAAAATAGCCCAGTATATGAATACTTTCATCATTATGAATAGTAGAGAGTTCTATACCAGGGATTACCCTTATATTTTTAATTACACCTTCGCTAATGCCTTCTTCAACATTTAAAGTGGTGTCATGATCTGTTATTGCAATAATATCTAAGCCACTTGAATAAGCTTCATAAATTAATTCCTTAGGGTTTAGTTTTCCATCAGATGCATTTGTATGAAGATGAAAATCACCTTTATTGTACATATAATCACCTCGAGTATTTAAATTATTATTTATTATATTGTGCCATCTATCATTCTACATAATAATTGGCAATAATAAAAGGGGTTTTATATAAATATAAATATTATTTATAGAATATATTAATATTTATAAAATTTTCATGTATTATTTGATATAATGAGATAATTATATGAAAAAAGGAGCTAGTTATGTTTTTAATGACAGACGATTATGATTCTAAAATTAATCTTATTATAGAAAACCATATTTTTCAGAAAAACATGCTTTCTATAGAGGTTTTTGAAAAACACAGGGAATTTTGTAAACATGATTTGCAGCACTTTTTAGACGTGGCAAGAATTATGTACATAATGAATTTGGAAAACATATTTAATTTGCCCAAACATATAATTTATGCGACTGCACTTTTACATGATATAGGTAGGGCGAAGCAGTATGAAAATGGAACCCCTCATGACATTGCCTCAGTGCAAATTGCTAAAAATATATTATTGCAGTGCAAATATGATACAAGAGAAATAAATGAGATTTTAGAGGCTATAACTAAGCATAGAAATAATTTAGGAAATCCAAATACGTTGCCTTATTTATTATATAAGTGCGACAAGCTTTCAAGGAATTGTCTTAATTGCAAGGCTACAGTTAATTGTAATTGGAAAGAGAACAAGAAAAATTTCAAGTTAACTTACTAAGAATTGGGAGGGGTTTTATGAAAATAGGGAACCAAGATTTTGAAATAGGAAAAAAAACTTACATTATGGGGATTTTAAATGTTACCCCTGATTCTTTTTCAGATGGAGGAAGATTTAATGATATGTCTGAAGCCATAAATCAAGCGAAAAAAATGGTTGACGAGGGAGCAGATATTATTGACATTGGTGGAGAGTCCACAAGACCTGGTCATGAAGACGTAAGTGAGGAAGAAGAAATAAAAAGGGTCATCCCTGTAGTAGAGGCTTTAAGCAAGGTGATTAAGATTCCTATTTCAGTGGATACATATAAAGGCAGGGTTGCAGAACTTGCCTTAGATGCGGGAGCAGCTATGATTAATGATGTGTGGGGATTTAAGAAAGATCCCTGCATTGCTAGAGTTGCGGCCAAGTATAATGTGCCTTGCTGTTTAATGCATAATAGAAATAATAAGAATTACAATAATTTAATCCAAGATATATTAAAAGATTTAAAAGAGTCTATTGAAATTGCACTAAAGGCAGGAGTTAAGAGTGAAAATATAATATTAGATCCAGGTATTGGGTTTGCAAAAAATTATAATGATAATCTAAAAACTATGAGAAGATTAGAAAAGCTAAATAGTTTAGGATATCCGTTACTACTTGGGACTTCTAGAAAATCCATGGTAGGATTTGCACTGGATTTACCAGTAGGTGAGAGGCTAG
>NZ_JBNMNU010000027.1:0-32852 GCF_051278035.1 Clostridium sp. | reverse complement strand
CGTGCAGGCTTGTTTGCTATACCTATTTTTATCGCTACTTGCTCTCTTAACATAAAATTTATAGTTCTAGACGACTCCATACAAATTCAAGTTTTATTTATTAGTTTCCGTGAGTACTCAATAACTATACTAACTACCAGTATATAGCAATTGTTGTGCCATGTTGATTATACTACCTTAAGCCATACCTTAGGCAATTGGCTATTATTTATTGGTCAAATGGTGACCAGTTAGCACCAACATCATTAATATTTTATAGGGAATCTTCGTTTTGTGTTGAATTTTCTTTAATGACTTGTAAAACTCAAAAATGATGCTTTTATTTTACATTCAATTGCTTAACCTGACCCATTTCATTTTAAAACAAGCGGGAACAGTTTATTAATAAATAAATAAAACACCTAGAAAGTGCATATTACTTTCTAAGTGCTCTTAACTAAATTGAAATTTAGTCCTATATTAAATTTAATGTGCGTAAATTTATTTATACCTATGTTAGAAGTTTTTACTCATAAAAATACAATACATCAAGCCCTGGTACAACTTTTTCTTATTATAAATTCAAATGGAATAGTAACTTTTTTAGCGATTTCTCTATTTTCAACTATTCTTTCTAAAAGTAAATTCACAGCAGTAACTCCCATGAAAACAGTGTGTACTTTTACTGTAGTTAATGGTGGAACTAAATATTTAGAGGTGGCAATATCATTAAACCCTACAATACTTATATCTTCTGGTACACTTAAATTCGCCTCATGTATCGCTCTTATAGCACCGATAGCCACGGTATCACTGGCAATAAATAATGCTGTAGGGATTTCTCCATTTTGTAATATACTCTTCATAAGTTTATAGCCGTCGTCTACAATATATTTACCAGTTCGTACATAGCTTGGATTGTAAACTAACTTTCCTCTCATAAAGTCACAAAATGTTTTCTCCCGCTCATCCATAAT
Source organism: Clostridium sp. (assembly GCF_051278035.1). Taxonomy (GTDB): domain Bacteria; phylum Bacillota; class Clostridia; order Clostridiales; family Clostridiaceae; genus Clostridium_AD. Next base: position 31,896 of record NZ_JBNMNU010000027.1, on the reverse strand, counting down.
TAAATCATCGTTCTTACCAGTATATTCTCTTCCACCTATATACCCAATTTTTTCATGGCCTAAATCTAAAATATATTTTAGCACCTCTGTGACAGCCCCTTTAAAATCTACAATAACTGAGTCAAATTTTTTATCATTAGGAGAAGAATCCACAAAAACTATATGTGGTGAATATACTGAAAAATCTTCGATTTCATCTAAGCTAAACTTACCAACTGCGATAATTCCCTCTAACTTCTCTAATTCATAATTCCCATATTTTCCATCTTGTTTAAATATGTTTATTAAATCGATATTTTTGTTGGAACAATTTTTCTCAATCCCTATTCTAATTGATAAATAATATGGATCTCCAATTTCATCTTTTTCAGAATACCAATGAATAATTCCTATTTTTATACGTTTATCAATATTTCTGCTAATATTTCTCTGTCTAACAGTTTTATATTCTAATTCTTCTGCTATTTCTAGTATTTTCTTTCTTGTATCATCAGTTACAGATAAGGTAGCATCATAATTTAGAACACGAGACACTGTAGCAAGTGAAACTCCTGCTTTTAATGCAATATCTTTTATGGTAGCCATAAAAATTCTTCCTTCCAATTTATATTTATATATGGTTTTTAATAATTTTACTTTCATATGGACTTAAAATTGTATCCACAAAGTTTTTACTCACATCTGTATGATTGGTTATGATTAAATAGGTTGCTTCATCTAAGTAACGGCTATAAACTTCAAGCCCCTCTTCACTTTCAATATAATGAATGCTTTTATCAATAACTATTTCTTTTGCTATGTCTTTTAAAATTTCATTATTTACTCCAGCACCCACATAATAAACTTTGCCTTTTCCATATTCATTTAGGGTTATGCAGGATTTATCATTATAGAATTTATCATTATAATTATAAAGCGAAATTGCTGATATCGGGGTAATTAAATCACGCCATACTTCACATTGTCCTATCTTACCTTTATACTCGCCAACACCTATAATTTCTACTCCTTGGCCATTTTGCAATGACTCAACTTCAGTTATCTCTATACCACAAATTTCTTTAATGTTACAAGGGATAGTTTTCCTAAAGTTAATATTATTATCTTTATCTTTAATTCCCGCTCTGAAAGAAAATATCACTGTACCTCCCCCACTCGCAAATATCTCTAATTTGCTTGCAAGTTCTTCATCTATTATCTGTAATGTAGGAATTATAAGGACTTTATATCCCTCAAAATTTCTACTAGTAGGAATAACGTCTATATTGGTATTTATATTATAGAATGGAGTATATAATCTCATTAGTTCTTTAGTAAAATCAAACTCTACACTCTGAGGCTGATGTTTCCATGACCATATATTATCATAATCATATAATACTGCTATTTCAGATTTTATTTCAGCTTTTAATAGTTCTTCGTAAGGTAAAATTTCCTCAATTGTTGACTTCACTTCACTATATTTCCTACCATATCTATTATCATGATCCACAATACCGAAGCAGAACTGCTCTGCACCCTTTGTCATAGCTCTCCACCTAAAATAAAGCATATTAGTACACCCATGAGCGAAAGCTTGATAAGACCACATTTTAGCTTGATTGGGTCTTGGTAGATATCCAATAACAGTATGTCCTTGAGCCCCCATTAACTCCTCAACTATCCAATAGTTCTTATTTAATAAACCTCTATTGAAATCATGTGTCATAGCAAGTTCAGCTCTAGAAATCGGCTCTTTGAGTCCTCCCCATACTGGATAATTATCATAGGATACAAAATCTAGGTCCCTAACATTCTCCGCATGGTCAAACCATTTACTAAAAAATCCTCCAGATACGTTTGTAGTTACCTCTTGATTATCACCCTTTAAATTCTTTACAATCATAGTTTGCTCCTTAGCAAAACTATTTAGTGAATATGATCTAAACCTAGACCAGTCAAGTAATAAAGATGGATTATGAGTTGTTATAGTCTTCATTGGTGCTGAGACTTCATCAAAATTATTGTAAGTTTGACCCCAGAAAATCGTACCATAAGTTTCATTTAAATTAGAAATACATTCATATTTTTCTTTTAGATACTCTTTGAATTTTTTTTGACACCCCTCACAATAACACATGTCACTTCCTTCATGACCAAGTTCATTATCTACTTGCCATGCAACTATTGAATCTTCGCCCTTATAATGTTCAATTAATTTTGCAACCATTTTTTCACTATATTCTCTGTAAATATCCGAATTAAAACAGTATTGCCTTCTACCACCGAAGGCACGAACTTGCAAATTTTCGTCCTTAGATAAAATACTTGGATGTTTTTTATAAAGCCAAGCTGGGAATGTAGCTGTTGGAGTCCCAAACATAATTTTAATATTTTTATCTTTAAGTTTTGCAATTACGTTATCAAAGTATGTAAAATCAAACTTTCCTTCCTCTTTCTCCATTAAGTGCCACGCAAATTCACCAATTCGCACAATGTTAGCTCCAAGTCCAACTATACCCTTAATATCCTCATCAATCATATTTATATCCCAGTGTTCTGGGTAATAATCTACTCCTAAATACATAATACACCTGCCTTTTAAGTAATCCCTTACTTATAATGAGTCAATAAATCTTATAAATGCATTTTTACCATTTTCGTCTCTTTTGAAAACTCCAGCATGTTCTAAAACCACTGTAAATTTTAGCCCTACTTCCCTTTTCAAGATATCCATCACATTATTTTCTGTGATATCGTCATACTTGTTTAAAATTTCTAAGTACCACGCTAAATGTTTTTTTAATCCTTCTTCCTTATATAGCTCTTGCTCATTTTCTCTATTAACTAAATAATATGCTAGCTTTTCAAGTTCGCTCTTAAGCCTTGGTGGCAGTACTGCAAGCCCCATAACTTCTATAAGCCCTATATTTTCCTTCTTTATATGATGAAGTTCACTATGAGGGTGAAATATTCCATCTGGATGTTTCTCACTTAGTCTATTATTTCTTAAAACTAAATCTATCTCAAAATGTCCATCTCTTTTCCTCGCTATTGGAGTTATAGTATTATGAGGTACATCATCTGTATAGGCTATAATATCTACTACTTCATCACTGTATTTTTTCCATTTATTTAAAATTACCTCTGCAATACTTGATAACCTGCCTCTATTATCTCCTCTTAACCTTATTACAGACATAGGCCATTTTACTATTCCCAGGTCTTCATTTTCATACCCTTTAATTTTAAAAGTTTCTTCAACAGGAGCTTTTGCCATAGCAAACTCATAATTCCCCCCTTGAAAGTGTTCATGAGATAATATAGAACCACCCACTATTGGTAAGTCAGCATTTGAGCCACTGAAATAATGGGGGAATTTGTCTACAAATTCTAATACTCTCTCAAAGGTCTTTTTTGATATTTTCATTGGTACATGCGCGCCTTTAAAAATTATACTATGTTCATTATAATAAACATAAGGTGAATATTGTAGGAACCACTCTTCGCCCCTTAAGCTAATTGGTATTATTCTATGACTTTGTCTTGCAGGATAATTAACTCTTCCGTAATACCCCTCATTTTCTTTGCATAATAAACATTTAGGATAAGAACTAGCTACTATATTTTTAGCCGCTGCAATAGCTTTTGGATCCTTTTCAGGTTTTGATAAATTTATTGTTATATCTATATCACCATAATCAGTTTCTGACTTCCAAACTTGATTTTTAGATACTCTATCCATTCTTATATAATTCGAACTTTTGCTAAGTTCATAATAATAATCTGTTGCCTTTTTCGGATTTTCTGAATATAGCTCCACAAATTTATTTATTATTTCAGATGGCCTAGGAATAATACAATTCATTATTTCTGTATCAAGTAGATCACGATAAACTGATGAATCATTTTCTAATATACCACTTTCAAAGGACCAGTTAAGAACCCTATCTAATATGATGTTAGGTGAATCTAAGTTTTCTTCTTGTAAAATAGACTCCGTATAATCATCTAACTTTAAGACTCTTAATATTAAATTTCTTGAATAAATAATGTCACTTTCCTGGATAATTTCTTTTTTAATTCCATATTTAATAAGTCTGTCTATTTCATGGTAAATATTAATAGCCATACTATCACCTCTTAGTTCTCAAATTCATTTGCATTATTTTATAAAAGTCTCATGCAAACGTAGTTATGTCATAAATATTAACATGTTTATATATTCATCTCAATTGTTTATTGCTATTGCTGTATACATACCACTTCGAATACAACAGATATAAAGTCTAAAGACTCTACTTTCTGCATATCTATACCAATCTCCCGTGGATTATTGTTTAAAAGAATTCCTACGTTCATTAGCTCATCCCCATACATATCTCTTTCTAATGGTTTAACTCTATATAACATATTTGGGTCAAGTCCCACTAACTTAAATCCTGGATATTTTGGATGAGGCTTACTAAGAACTTGATAATATCCAACCAATGCCTTCTTTTTATCTTTTGATACTATCATCCACGCTACCAAATTCCCATCATTATCAAAAGGACTTATAAGTCTATAAAAATCTCCAGTTCCAATTAATACCCTATGCTTTTTAAAAAACGTAGTTTGCTCTAATACCTTTTTTTTATCGTCCTCACTTATTTTATTCATATCTAATTCATACCCAAATGTACCAAAATAAGCTACATTCGCTCTGGTATTAATAGACGTATTACGATATACCTGATGATTAGGTACCGCTGAAACATGTGACCCCATTGAACTTATAGGGTATATAAGGGATGTACCGTATTGTATCTTTAATCTTTCTATAGCATCGGTATCATCACTAGTCCAAGCCTGCGGAGCATAATATAGCATTCCTGCGTCGAACCTTCCGCCTCCACCAGAACAAGATTCAAATAATATCTCTGGAAATTTTGTTATAAGTCTTTCATATAAATCATAAACACCAAGTATATATCTGTGCATCATTTCTCCCTGTCTATCGCAAGGTAGCCCTAAAGAAAAAGCTTCAGTTATATTTCTATTCATATCCCATTTAACATATGAGATCGGTGCACCTTCTAATAACTCTGATATAGCCTCATATATATATTGTACAACTTCCCCTCTTGAAAAATCCAGTACAAATTGATTACGGCCATGGGACATTTTTCTATTAGGTGTATGTATAGCAAAGTCCGGATGTTTTCTATACAATTCGCTTTCTTTATTAACCATTTCTGGCTCTATCCATAACCCAAACTTTAATCCCATTTTTTCTATTTTTTTAGCTAACCCACTTATTCCATTAGGAAGTTTCTCTTTGTTTACATGCCAATCCCCTAAAGATGATGTGTCGCTATTTCTTTTACCAAACCATCCATCGTCTAATACAAACATTTCTATGCCGAGTTTTTTAGCCGAGCCTGCAATCTCAAGAATTTTTTCTTCATCAAAGTCAAAATAAGTTGCTTCCCAATTATTTATAAGAATTGGTCTTGCACTATTTTTCCATTTTCCTCTTATAAGATTATTATTATAAAGATTATGATAAGTTTGGCTCATTTTATTTAAACCACTATCACTGTATACCATTATTGCTTCTGGAGTTTGAAAACTCTCATTTTTATTTAATACCCAACCAAAATCAAAAGGATTAATACCTATCATTATTCTTGAGAGTCCAAAGTTGTCAACTTCAACTTGAGCAAGAAAATTTCCACTGTATACTAAATTCATTCCATAAACTTCTCCTGCATGTTCAGTAGTATCCTTATGTTTAAGTGCAATAAAGGGATTATGATTAGAACTACTAGCGCCCCTCGCGCTATATACATTTTGTATTCCAGGCTGCAACTCACGAACTTTAATATGACGTTCTCTAGCCCATGCCCCAGAAAGCTGAATCATTTGAAAATCATCGCAGGGAAGTTCAAAACAGGCGCTCATAGCATTATAAATACATATTTTCTCTTCACCACTATGATTAAATCTCACACTTTTTGCAATAGCAGCATATTTTTCAAAAATAGTATAACACAGTACTGCTTCTGTTTTAATAACACTGTCATAAAGCACTACTTCTATAGTCGTTGCCTGGTCTTCACCCTCTACATAAGTAGCAGGTAAACCTTGAAGCTTTTTCTTACCTTTAAATATTTTATAACCAACATACTCAAAATTCGTTATATTACTTCCATTTTTCTGTTTTATTTGATGTGCAGGAAATCTAAAATCTGTAGTTCCATAAGAAGGAAATTCTTGTTTTATATGCTCAAGAGAAAACTCTGAATCTCCTTCAAAAACGCAGCAGGACATTCCTCTGTCACTGAGTTGCAATAAATGAGCAAACGAGTCTCTATGTCTAATTTTTTTTCCGTAATACAAATGACCCAATTGATTGTTCTTCATAACATTAAATATATAACTCACATCTTGATTATAAAGATGGAACTCTTTATTTACATCATTAACTATAATTGGCACTATCATCACTCCCTCTAAATCTCTGTTTAAATACCTAAATCAGGAGAATCTTCTAATGTTAAATATTCATTCCATTTTCCTTCTGTTTCAAATATTACAATTTCATTTCTACCTATTTTCAAAAGAGGAGCAGGGATATATAATGATTTTTGAGGTCCAATTTCCCAAAAACGTCCAATATTAAAGCCATTAACAAAGGCACAACCCTTTCCCCATCCATCAAATCTTAGGAAAGTGTCTCCCAGCTTGCTTGCCTGAAACTCAAATTTATAGAAGGCTGGTGTATTCTGCTTATAATCAGCTTTAAAATCAATTTTATCTATATTGTCTAATGGAAGACAATAATGGCTCCAACCTGCCTGTGCATGTGTGTCTAAAAGTACTCCATCAATAATCCCTTTGCTTTGATAGTTTAATTTTTCCCCAAAATTTACTCGTCCCATATTTTCCATTAAAATATCAAATTTATTATCTTCTTTAGGGAACACAATATCTGATAATATATCAAGTTCCTGGTCATATTGAGTTAATATATTGTTTTCATTTACATATACCTTAGCTCTATCTTTTCCACCTAAAATCTTAAATTTCTGCTCCTTACAGTTAGTTTTCACATTACTCCTATACAGTAAGTATCCATAATTCTGTCCTAACTTTTCCATAGATAATGTGTACTGGCAATGCACAGGGGTAGATATATTTTCCAAGGTATTAAAAAGTGATACTTTTTCTTTAACTGATATCTTTCCATAAGCTATCTTACTAATTTCTGTTGAAAATTCAACCTCTGGTATATCTCTATACTTAGATATTACCTTTTTAAAAGCTTCATACTTAGGTGTAATATCTCCCCATTCAGTAAGTACTGCATCATAATCATAAGATGTAATATCTGGTGTTAATTTGTCTTGATAATTAGATCCATTCATAAATCCAAAATTTGTTCCACCATGGAACATATATATATTAACGTGACCTTCTTTTAATATTTTATCAAGATCCTCAGCTGTTTCTCTGTAATCTCTAACATGATGCTGACTTCCCCAGTGATCAAACCAACCTATCCAAAATTCCATACACATAAGTGGTCTATTTCCTATTATAGCTTTTAATTTAGGGAAATGATCTTCAGTTTTAGATCCGAAATTGGCTGTAGGTAGAATATTATCTTCCAAAAGCATTCCAGATACTAATGCCTGTCCCCAAGGTCCATCGGAGGTTACAAGTGGAACTACGGTTCCGTACTTTATCATAATGTCCTTAATCCTTGCAAGGTATTTTTTATCATTTCCATAGTATCCATACTCATTTTCAATTTGCATCATTATTATAGGGCCACCATAATTAATTTGTAGAGGTGTTATTATTTTAAATAATTCATTATAATATTTATCTACAGTAGTTAAAAATGGTTCATATGAGGACCTTACCTTCATACCATCCTCCGCTAGAAGCCATGCAGGAAGCCCACCAAATTCCCACTCTGCACAAATATATGGAGAAGGCCTTACAATTACAAAGAGTTCTAATTCTTGTGCTAATTTTATAAACCCTTTTATATTCAGCATGCCTTGAAATTTAAAATCTCCTTTTTTAGGTTCATGCATATTCCAAGGCACATAAGTTTCTACTGTATTACAGCCCATGGCCTTTAATTTTTCTAAGCGGTCTCTCCAATACTCTGGTACTACTCTAAAGTAGTGTATTGCTCCTGACACTATTTTAATGGGGTGATTATTATGATAAAACTCCTCTTTAATTTCAAAAGTATCACTCATTATGCAAACACTCACCTTTCACTTTTATTAATAAGTTTTAATACTACTTTGCAGATCCTACCATTCCTTCAACAAAGTGTTTTTGCATTGTCATAAATAATAGAACCATTGGAAGTGTAGCAATTACAATGGCTAACATAAGAATGCCATAATCAACGAAATATGCCGAGGATAATGAAGATATAACTAAAGTCATAGTCTTCATTTTATCCGTTTGCAAGACAATTAATGGCCACAAGAAGTTGTTCCATTGTAATGTAAATGCAAAAATAGAAGCCGATGCAAAGGTGGATTTCATAGAAGGCACAACAACTCTTAAGAAAATTGATATTTCTCCGGCTCCATCAATTCTAGCTGCTTCAATAATTTCATTTGGAAAAAATTTAAAACTTTGTCTAAAGTAAAATATTAAAAACACTTGGCCGACATATGGCAAAATAATAGCCCAATGGTTATTTACCAAATTAAGAGATACAACCATTTTAAATAATGGAATCATTAGTGCTCCAAAAGGAATCATCATTGAAAAAATAAAGATAGCATATATTTTTTCCTTACCTTTCGACTTGAATTTTTCAAAACCATAGGCTGCTATTGAACATACCGATAAGGCTAAAACAGTATATATGACTGTTACCTTAACTGTATTCATAAATGGTACTCCTATATCAGTGATTTTAATTAACCTATTGTAATTATTAAAAAGTTCAGACCCAAAAGTCATTTTCCCCTTTGTTATATCTACTGTTTTATTTGTAGCAGAAACAATCATCCAATAAAATGGAAATAGAGAAAAAAATGCTGCTATTGAAAGAAATCCGTATTTAGGTAACCCTTTTAAACCTTTTTTGAATTTATTTATCATGCGTCATCACCTGCCAATTTAATTTGGACTAAAGCTAGTATTGCTACTATGAATACAACAACATAAGATAGAGTTGCTGCATAACCAAAATTTGGAGCATATACAAATGATTGATTATAAATATATTGAGTAATACTAAGTGTTGCATTCCCTGGTCCACCAGCAGTTAAGTTCATAGGTTCATCAAATATTTGAAGTGTACCTATTGTGGACATTATAGTTGTAAATAAAATAATGGGCTTTAACTGAGGTACTGTAATATAAAAAAACTTTTCAAATCCATTTGCACCATCAATCTCAGCTGCCTCATAAGTTTCAGATGGCACATTTTGAAGTGCAGCCAAATAGAAAATCATATTATAACCCGTCCAACGCCATAATAGTGCTAGGATAATAACTATTTTTGCAAGGGTTGGATCACTTAACCACTGTATTGGAACATTAATTATTTTAAGTGATGTAAGCGCATAATTGATGATACCATTAGGCGCAAACAGCATTTTAAATAATACAGAATATGCAACCAAAGAGGTAACACAAGGTAAGAAAATTGCAGTTCTAAAAAAAGTTTTAAACCTTAGTTTTTTAGAATTAAGCAATGTAGCTAAAAACATAGCTAAGGTAAGCATAATAGGAACTTGTACAATTAAATAAATAAAAGTATTCCCCAGTGCCTTTTTAAATAGCACATCCTTAAACATTCTTTTATAATTATCCAGTCCAGCAAATTTTTGAACTAGCCCTTTAACCGACTGAAAGGAAAGGAAAAAAGAATTGAGAACAGGGTATAAAATAAAAATTAAAAATATAACTACCGCTATTGAAATAAATAACCAGCCAATTGCACTCATTTTACGTTGGCGTTTACTTAACGATTTTTTACTTTTCATGGATTAACCTCCTACTTACAACAAAGGAATGGTATTAATACCATTCCTTTGTTGTGGTTGTAAATATTATTATTGAATTTGACTCTCAAGTTGTTCTTGAGCTGTTTTAAGTCCCTCTTCAACTGTAATTTTTCCATCAAGAATATCTTTCATCTGAGCCATAATAGCTTGATCTCCTTCTACTGAATAAGAGCCATATGAAACACCAGGAATATTTTTCATCCAACCTGAGAAATCCTCGAATATTTTTTGTCCTCCAAAGAATGGATCCTCTGCTGAGTAAGCAGTACCAGTTTGTGAAGGCATATACGTTCCTACTGCACCTTTATCTACAAGGATTTTCTGATAGAAGTCATTATTACCAGCATACACTGTCTTTAAGAAATCGATAGCAACCTCTTTATTTTTAGAATCATTTAAAACATACCAACTTGAACCACCAAGATTTGTCGCATTTACTGAATTCGAAGTTGAAAGTCTTGGAAATGCTGCCACTCCCCACTTACCAGCTTGATCTGTTGCTGCTTTAATTGAACCAATAATCCAAACACCAGTATTAACTGTTGCTACGTCACCATTGTTCATTGAAGCAACCCAATCTCCCCAACCAACAGTATTTTTTACTATACCCGATTCTTGCAGTTCCTTATATTTAGTTACAGCCTCTATAAGAGGCTTATTATTAGCCATTGTCACATTGCCATCTTTATCAAAATACCATTGTCCACAAGATTGAATCATTTCTCTTAATATTGCTGCATCATTATATACATCCATACTTAGCATAGCTCTTCCAGTTTTTGATTTAACATCTTGTCCAATTTTAATAAATTGATCCCAAGTAATATCTTTCATATCCTCTGGTTTATATCCAGCTTCTGCAAGTATATCTGTTCTAAAGAACATTCCTGATACACCTGAATCAAATGGAACAGCGTATATTTTATCTTCAACTGTTACAGCGTCAACTTTATACTGTGCAAAGTCACTATGAGGAATTTTTCCTGTTAAATCCGCAAATTTTCCTGGATAAGAGGTTAAATATTTCTGTGCATTATAATCCTCAACTAAAGTTATATCTGGAAGAGTATCTGCACCAGCTACAAGACCTGTCTGTAATTTTGTTTCTACATCTAGTTTTGCATAGTCCACAACATTAATTGTTACATCATTATGATCTGCTGAATACACTTTTGCAGCTTCCTCCATAATTGGAATGTTAAAATTCTTGTCCCAAGCCCAAACCGTAATAACATTTGGGGAAGTGTCCTCTTTAGTTGTTTCTTTCTTTTCTGAATTAGCCGCGTTCCCACATCCGGAAAGCACCATTGATGTTACTAAAATTAATGATAAAACCTTCTTTTTCATAAAAGCCCTCCTACAGTTAATTATTTAATCGTTTTCACACTTACATATTAGTCCAGTTTTAGTAAAAAGTCAATACATTCTTAATTTTTTTAGTAAAAATTTACTTAACTAGGATAACGGTAATAGGATGTTTTTATGATTTACCTTACTTATTATGTGTGGTCATGTTACAATAATATGACCACACGGCCACTTATGCCCCTGTGGAAAATAATATTAAGAGGGGTTGCTTACTAATGAAATGTTTTTTAGATGAATATATGAATAAAGACAATTTTGATTTCATTTTGACTATAGATTGTGAAGGGTACAATTTCGATAAGAACTTAAAGAATAATGTACTAAACTTAGAAAAATTATTAAAATTAAATTCTGATAATAATATATATACTCTTCTATTTATAACCCCTTATTTTGCGGAAATGATGGATAAACTAAATTTAATTGGAAAAATCAAAAATGATTACAAAGTTATATTTGGGCTTCATATTCATCCGAATAATTTGCCAGAACATATAGAAAAGAGCTGTCCATTTATAAAGTGTGATGAGGATTTACTTTCATACTATTCTTATAATGAACAGAAACTTATAATAAAGAAGTGTTACGAGTATATAACAACCCTCGGCATTGAACCTATTTCCGCCTTTCGTGGAGGATATTTTTCAATTGATGATAATACGGAAAAGATCTTATCCGAAATAACTCCCATAAAATATGAATCTCACAATATTTACAGACCTGAGTATAAAGTAACAAAAAATATATTAACTCCACTTCCTGTATACTCGCAAAATGAAAATGAAGAATTAAGACTAGAATACTTTAATATTGAAAAGCTTTCAGAAATGTTAAAGCGTGGAATTTCGGAAAACAAAAAATTATTTGGAATAACTCATAGTTACTTATTAGATCCAAACGATTTTCATTATAAACGAGACAATATACAACCAAATATTCATGAACGAATGAAGATTTTAATAGATATTATTAACGAAAATAAATGAACTAAGTATATTAAAGAGGAGATAACTAAATGTTATCTCCTCTTTAATAGCAAATATTTAAAGATATTTTATTATATTGAGATTATTTAATACATAAATAAAATCCAAACCTAATATATTAGTATTAAATTGTAAATGTTAGGGAGGCGCTAGTTTGAAAAGGATTATTATAAAAGAGCTTTCAGTCGTAATTATAATAATTACAATCAGCATTATAGGAATATTAAAGTTAAATCAAACTATTGATTATCAAATAAGAATAACTAATATAAATAAATTCATAGTAACTCAAGACTACGATAGGGCAGAAAAAAGTATTAGAGCTGGTGATTTAAAATTTAAAGATATAGGTATTCTACAAGAAAAAATAAAAGAAGGAAAAGAAGCACAAATTATGAAGTAAAGTATATTTTTATAAAAGTTAACAGTAATTTCAGGAGTGGTAGTGATAAATATTAATTACTTAAGTATTTTTTTAGGTGTAATTCAAATACTATAACCATATTATTAAAAAGTAATTAAAGGGAGGTAAAATAAAATGACTAGAAGACCATTAGTACCATACACAGAGGGGAAACTCGAAAAATTTAAGATGGAAGTAGCAGAAGATATGGCCCTGGATAACATCGCAAGCAGGAATGTAGATATGGGAGATGTTCCTAGCAATATTGTTAGTAAAATCAAAAATTCAGGTAACGTAGGTGGAGAAATGGTAAGAAGAATGGTAGAAGCAGCAGAAAAAAATATGGTAGATAATAATAAATAATAATTGTACATTCATAATAGAAGGGTTACTTAATTTTACTTAAGTAGCCCTTCTGTTATATTCTCTCACCTATTTTCCCATTATAATTCTATCCCTAAAATATTACCCCATGAAATATCCAATCTTTTTTACTTTGTAAAATACACCATAAGATCTTCATCAAAATAAGTTTGTCCAAGTTTTAACGCATGTTTTTCTAGTCCATATATTTGGAATCCAAGTGAAGCGCATAAGCCCTTTGCTTGTGTGTTACTACAAACAACCCCTAAACTGATTTGTTCTAACCCTTGTATCGATTTAGCCTTATTTAGAAGTTCCACAAGTAATGATCTTCCAATACCGGTTTGTCGTAAGTTAGATGCTACGTACATACCCCATAAACTAGCTTTATGTTTCATTTTTGCTCTTCTTTCTCTACGAAGTCCAACCATCCCAACCAAATCATTATTTTCATCAAATGCTCCTAATATAAAATTGTCCTCTAACGGTCCTATAAAATCAGTATTAAACCTCAAGATTAACTTATTAATTGGGATGTTCAATTCTTCCTCATATGATCCTCCAAATGCTTCTGGATTTTCCCTTAATCCTTTTAATCTTAAATCCCAAAATTGAGTTGCATTAACGTCAGTAAGTACTTTTATAAACATATTTCATCTCCTTTATATGTATACCATTATCCCATAGGCGTTATAATGTTCTCTATTAATAGTATACCACTATATTTTAATAACCTATTAACTTTCATTTTTTTCTTTTATAACAAAGGTATATATGACATATTGTAGAAGTATATATATATAAAGGGTGATGTAAAAGTGACAGGTGAAATTGGAATATGTATAATAATATTTTTGTGTAAAATAATAGAAGTATCTTTTGCTACAGTTAGAATGGTACTTATAACGAAAGGTGAAAAAGTAAAAGGCGCCTTTGTAGCTTTCTTTGAGATAACAATATGGCTTCTAGTTTCTGCAAAAGTTTTAACTGGATTATCCGAATTCCCACTACGAGGTGTAATGTATGTCCTAGGATATGTAGTTGGAAATTATTTAGGAAGTGTAATAGAAGAAAAGGTAGCCCTAGGAATTGTCACAGCTACTATAATTACAAGTTCAGTAAACAAAGAGCTTATTGTAGAAAAATTAAAAGAGCTTGAAATAGGGTTTACTGTATTACTAGCTCAAGGTCAAAAAGATGAAAACAGATTTATAGTTGCATATATGTCAAGAAACCGTAAAAAAATACTATTGAAAAATTTAAACGAATTGAATTTAAAATATTTTATATCTATAAATGAATCAAGAGATGTCTTTGGTGGATACGGACTTACTCGAAAGATAAAATAAAAGACCTATTACAGGTCTTTTATTTTTGGAATTCTTTATTGTTTTATAGCTGCTTTTCGATATTCCTTATAACTAGGTGAATTTTCACCATCTAGCTTATCAAGTTTCCAATTGTATCCGTTATCACCGTCGTAAACAAGGAAATATAGTGCTACGAAAGCAATGTTTTTATCCTTTGCACCCTCTTTATAAGTAATGCTACCATAAACATATTTTATGTTTTCAAATCCCTTTTTAGATAGTATTTCACCGACTTTAAATGTGTTAGCCTCTTCTGCTGTTATTTTATGTTTATTAGAAAACCACAAAAACCCATTACTACCTTGTATTTCAGCATCGGTAATAGTTGATACTATTAATTTCTTTGGCACATTATTTATTGAACCACTCTTGACTTTAGTTTTTGCCCCTTTTGATAATGATATTTCGCTAAAGGATATCAGTAGCGTATACGCAGTTGTTAATGATGACTTCATTTGTCCTGCAACGTTTTCCCTTTTAGCATTAACATATAATACTCCATTTGGCATATCCAATTTTTTACCTGCTACACTAATACTCTTAGTAAAACTATCTTTAATAGGAAATCCTTCGCCTCCAAAAAAACTTGAATAGGTTACGGTTTCTTCCAGGCCCTTACTTTTTATAGTTTCAATAATCTTTTCATCAGACAAACCTTGTGATAGTACTACTTCAAAGTCCTCAGCGCTATTTTGCTCAATTGTAGAAATTTCCCAGGATTCATTCTCAAAATCAAGTTTACACTTGATTTTTCCTGCAGCCGCCAATATGCCACTATCTATAGATGTATCCACCATAATTTCTTCTTTATCATTCGTAAAATCTGGTGTTCTTAAAGTTATTCCAAGAGTTTTAACGTCTTGTTCCCCTAATATTTTCGGGGTATCTTCAATAGGTATGCTTAACTTTTTAAGTCCAGAAAGGAAGGTTTTTTCATCCATTCCCGCTACTGGTTTAATTGAGTTAACTTGTTCAAGTACAATTTCATCATTAAATTCCCAATAATTTTGACCTTCATATGTATATGCTAGTGCTAACAATATCTTAGATTCAATAGCACCATTATTAAGTGTTACTGCTACTTTTATATCTTCTTTAACCTTATCTTCATTTCTACTCTGTATTGTAAAACTTTTTATGTATTCTTTGCTTATTTTTATGCTTGTCCCTTTAGGAAGCGTTATAACTTTCCCTATCATATCTTCCTTTATCCTCGCTTGATCTACAGGCTTTACGATAAACACTGTATATACGAATACACCTATTCCTATAACTGCGAGTAACGCTATTATTGGTATAACTACTTTCATTTCCTTAAATGTTTTTTTGGAAGAGGCAAAAAATTTATCTCTATTATATTTTTTTATATCTTTGTCTGTTATTGCAGGCATATCAAGCGTATCCTGGTGCATTGTCTCCGATGCAACTATATTTTCGACCTCTTCACTTTTAATTTCATCAGAAGTCTGTTCAGTCTCTAAATCTGCCTTATCTGCTATTTGCTCTTCTATTTCCTGCTGTGTTTCCTCTCCACAATATGGGCAAAATTTCAATCCATCAATGTTAGTAAATTCGTTATTACAACTGTTGCAAATCATGTATTCCCTCCAAACATCTATATCCGTATTCAATATATTATATCTTGTTTTTTAATTATATTCAAATATAAAAATCAATTAGATATATAAGTGCATCAGTATTTACAATACCATTTCTATATTTCCCTAAAGTAAAGAAATCCAATACCTTTGTGTAATTGATTTCCCTTCTGAAACCTCACTCTTCAGTATGCTTCTTATAAACTCTATACCTTAATACTTAAAGTCATTCCAATTTACTGGGGTAGCTTTTCCAGTTTGCCAATCTTCTTTTGTAATGCCATAACCAATTGCATCATATGGTATTCCATCTTGACCTACCCATGCTTTTCGATGGTGTGACTCTTTAACAAAACCACACTTATGGAATACACATCTCATAGCATAATTATCTTGCCTTGTATCAGCTTCTATCCTTTCTTTATCAGAAAAATTATTAAATACATGATCAACAAGCCAACTTACAGTAATTGTTCCAATTCCCATACCTTTGTACTTGTTCAAAATCATTATATCAAACAATGGGTCACCATCTTGTAAATCATGAATTCTTATCATTCCCACCTTTGTATTCTGGTCTAAAATAACCCAGAATGTTTTGCAGTTATCGCCAGTATAATACTGATTTTCGTAGCTTGCTCTAATCCTTTCTGGATTTTGGTTCGGTGTTCCATAAAATTCCCAACTATCTGATGTTAAAAATTCTACAAGAGTATCAATTTCATCTTTAAATTCTTCAAAGCATATTTTCATTGTTTTTCCCTCCCCATTGCTATCTCTATAAACTGCCATGGCAGCGAATCTTATGAGACCAATTCATTTATCATTTTCTGGTTTTTTATCTTATTTTAACTATCGCACCTGGTAAATTTTCAAGCAACAAAGTAATAATTCTGTCGTAATCATCTTCTTTATAATAATGAATGTTTTCGGATAAATTGCAAGTAGTAAATGATACCCTTACATGATTTTCAAGAGATACTTGTACATTTTTCAAGTTATTCCAGTTTCCAGCACGACCAAATCCACGTATGGCATTAAAACCTTTCAGAGTAATTCCTTTCCTAGCCCATGACAAAATTAAAAAGGCTGCTCCTAAAATCCCTAGTATGATATGAACCCATGTTTTAGCGTATAAATAAGTAACACCCAGTATGAACATACTACCGATTACTAGAAATATAATTTCTACAGTTTGTTTCCTTGCTGGAATGATCAACCCTCTTATGTCATTTAAACAATCTAGAATAATTATAATAAAAAATACAAATATTAATCCACCATAAACCATATTTATCCTCCTCTAAATTTCCTTTTACTTTTGGTTTCTCTTGCCTTTTACAACCAAAGTATAACTGTTCCAATTTAATAATATATTACCATAAAATATCACTAAAATAAAGATTTTGCTATTCCTAACCTATATTTCATTTGGTAAAATAAATTTACTTGTCCCAAAAGTGATAATATAAAAAGGCGAGTAATGCTCTGCAATATAATGCAGATTACTCACCTCAAAAATTCCTCATTTTTAATGATTATTTATATTTTTCAATATATTCTAAAAGTGCCATACTAGCTAAATCTATGCTTTTATACTCTTTATAATTCTCTGTAAACTCTTTAAACTGCCCCAAAACATCTGAATATAATCTGATAGTAGCCGTAGTCTTAAATTCTCCGTTAACAATGTCTTCATTAATCTTTAATTCTTGTGTTTGGGGTACATCAATTATAATTTTATAATCTGTTGTTTCAGTTTCAGTTTCAGTTTCAATTTTATCTGCTACTTTTTTCTGCTCTTTTATAAATTCGAAAGCTGAATCAATAGCTTCCTCTATGTCATCCGAATTAAAGCTCATACAAGGTACTTCATCATCTAAAGTTAAACAATATTTAGAACTTAATTGGATTTTCACCTTATACCCTGCTTCTATTAGTTTTTCTAATTTATTCATATTTCACACACCTTTCACTTTTTTAACCCTCTTTGGAGTTACACTCTCTAGTCTACAATCTAATATTTATAATTTTATTATGCCATAGTTTACTATATATTATGTTAGTGAATTAAGTATATATAAGAAGTCCAATTAACAAAGGCATATTTAGTACGCACTCTTTTCTATGTAAAAGACTCTTGTACAAATGACCATTCTTTGAAACTGATCCAAGAATGCAAATAAACTCCCCTCCAGCGCCAACAAATGTTGACCATGATTGTAAACAAGCATTTTCTTTCCCATTATCTTTATATGTAGATAAGTTAGACTTCTATACCTGAATCTTTAAAACTCTATCTCAGAGTTCTCAGGTTTAACAATATATCTTTTATAGGCGCCCTTGAATTTTCGCTTTAGAATTTCTTCTATTGAGTCCATTGATTTTATAAGCGGGCTTTCGGGGGCATCATCAAAGCCTACCAACTGAAAAAATACATCATGAGTATTAAGTGTCATCTTTCCCAATTCACTTTGACGCCATACCCATTTTCTTGTTTGAACAACTTTACCGCTGGTAAAAACAAGTTCTCCTGCCTCTACTGGTTGATACTCCTCTGCTCCAAAGGGAAGAAATTTCTCGGTCCCCTTAGTAAAACCTACGGATAGGTCATCCTTAATATCAGCTAAATCATGCCCTCCTAATGAAACCTGATTCTCTAATGATATTGCATTGCACAAATCTACTAATGAATTTATTGTAGGAAGTTGGCCGCCTTTAAGTACCCTTTTCATCATGGCTTCCATAGAATTTACAAATTTATTAGGATTTATGCCTGCATTTTCAAGTACGAGCCTATACCCCTTAATTATCGGTTGAGCTCTAAGTTCTTCTGGCTTTATTATTTTCCTCACATTTTTTTCGGCATTTCTAAGCCTTTCTGTTTCCTGCAGTGAGGTTTCGGTGTTTGTGATCTCCTTTGCAATAATTATCCCAAACCGAAGATTAGGATTCAACCCAAAAACCTCGGGATTTATAGTGTATTTCATTTTACCGCCTCCTAAGTCTTAAAAAATATTTACATTATTATACCATTTATTACATTTAAACTCCATATTTACATATAATATTTTATTGTTAAAATTTTTATTATTTCATCACTCCTCAAATCATTCCTTACTATTTGATATAATAGTTTATAATTAAATACAAAGTTATATTAATAACTATTATCCCTTATCATGACTCTTTATATGAATTTAATGCCTTCTAAAAAAGTGTAATACCATAAAGTTTTCCACATTCTTATTTGTAACTTAACCCAATAGTATGTACTATATTTTTTAAATAATATATAATTAATAGTAATTACATATTAATTGTTTAAATTAAATATTTTGCATTATACAAAGGAGAATTTATATGGTTTATAATAACAATAACAAAATGGTGAATTTTTTAAGGGAAATATACATTGAACTTGATGATAATGAATTAATTGCTTTTATTAGCGAAAATTGCACTAATCTATTAGGTTATCATATGCAAGATTTAATAAATAAAAGTATCAGTGATATTCTTTCTTTTATTCCCCAAAAATCTATATCTGTAGCAAACATAAAATCCTCAGTTATAGCAAAAAACGGTACTATTATTCCAGTTGATTTAGCAGGTTCTCCAATAGTTAATTACAACAATGATATAACTGGATATAGACTATCATTAATTGACATTTCGTCATATGTAAAATCCCACACGCATGAGAAAACAATAAATCAAATGTTTGAGCGGTCAAGGGAAATTATTTATAGAACTGAGTTAATTCCAACTTTTAAATTTACATATATAAGCCCTTCCGTAAAAGAAGTCTTAGGCTATAGTTCCGAAGACCACTTCACTAACCCAATGCTTCCATTTGATTTAGCCCACCCTGATGATCGTGATACTCTTATAAGAAAAATTAATAACAATATTGACTTTTCTAAGCCTATTCCTATTCGGTATAAGCACACAGATGGTCACTATGTTTGGCTCGATGATTACTGTATGCCTATATATAATGAAAATGGTAAATTAGTTGCACTTGAAGGGTTTAGTAGGGATATTACAGATAAAAAGCAGTTAGAAGAAAAACTTGAACGATTGAGTTATTTCGACGGTTTAACTGGAGCATATAATAGATATTATCTCGATAAGGAAATATATATTTTGAATACTGAAAAGAACATCCCCATAGGTATTATATTTTGTGATTTAGATAATTTAAAAATAACTAATGATACTATAGGACACGAGTTTGGTGATAAATTAATAGTGAATTCTTTTAATATATTAAAAGATAACTTTACAGGGGACTCAATTATAGCTAGGACAGGTGGGGATGAATTTATAGTAATTATTAAATATACATCACTATGTATAGTAAAAAAGTTGTTCTTATCACTATGTGAATCATTAGAACAACAAAATAAATATAATTCAGAACTAAAAGTAAAAATTTCTATAGGATATTCTTTTTCCGAAACATCTATCGGAGTTACCAGACAAATTATTAATATTGCTGATAAGAACATGTATAAAGATAAGAGAAGTAAAAAAATATAGTATTCCTTTATTTTAAGTTAATTTATATAAGTATACGCATAACAGTTATTGTTATATAAATTAGTAAATACTTGTATTAAGTATATTTTTTTCAATTATATCAAATATTCATACTCGATTAATATTAAACCAAGACTGGATGTTTTATAATGTTACAATTTTTTATATGCAGATTATTTTACTTGTAATAATTTTTTCAGTAATTATTAATCGATATCTGGATGGCAGGTTGATAATATTTAAATTTTTTCAAGTTTCTCTACAGTTCTTTTGTTTCTCACTTCTCCAATATTCAAAGTTGTTTTTGCTTCAATTAACATTACCTGAACTTCTTCTTCAGCAACAGGCATATGTTCAATTCCTTTTGGAATAATAAGAAATTCTCCCTCATTTAAAATAACATCTTTATCTCTAAACCTAATAACCAATAGTCCTTTTAGAACATAAAACATTTCATCTTCATTTTCATGAATATGCCATATAAATTCACCCTTGAGTTTGGCAATTTTAACATATGAATCATTAACCTCACCTAAAATTTTGGGATTCCAATAGTCATTGAAAAGATTTAATTTTTCACAAATATTAATTTTATCCATTTCACATCTCCCTCAAATAATTTATTTCTATATGAATATCCCTCTTATATTGGTAAAAAGCATACTCATACCTCTATTCTATTTTTATTGTTTTCCTGAACAGCCCTTTGCCTATTACTATTTTTGTCTTTCCTTTTCTCCACATACCATTGTGACGCAAAATGAGAA
The DNA here is from genome assembly GCF_051278035.1 of Clostridium sp. Taxonomy (GTDB): domain Bacteria; phylum Bacillota; class Clostridia; order Clostridiales; family Clostridiaceae; genus Clostridium_AD. The sequence continues at coordinate 10,480 of NZ_JBNMNU010000027.1, read as the reverse complement.
TAATGTCTCTAAACTATTTAATAGATATGTTAAAATAAACTACCTTCTGACATAACTAAGTTCTACCATACCATCAGTATTCTTCGTTTCAATAAGTCTAAGTTTAATTTCCGGATTTTCATTCAGAAAAAGTGGGATACCATCACCCAATATTGTTGGTATTATTGTGATAATGTATTTATCTATAAGGTCTTGCTTAACAAATTGTTCAATTAATTTACCACCACCAACAAGCCAAATATCTTTACCATGTTGAGTTTTTAGATTTTTAATAAATCCAACAATATCTTCTGATATAAATTCTGCCCTACTATCAAATTCACATTTTCTTCTGGTTGCCACATAGCACTTTTTGCCTTCATAAACCCAAATATCAGGCGATAATTCATTAATAACCTGTTCGTAGGTAATTCTACCCATTACAACAGTATCTATTTCACTATAAAAATCGTCGTATCCATTGTCAATGTTTGGATTATCACCATTGCCACTTAACCAATCAACGGCTCCATTACTCTTTGCTATATACCCATCCAAACTTATTGCAATATAAAGAATTACACTTCTATTCATTAGGTTCTCCTCCTTACTATTTGATATAATAGTTTATAATTAAATACAAGGTTATATTAATAACTATTATCCCCTATCATGACTCTTTATATGAATTTAGTGCCTTCTAAAAAAGTGTAATACCATAAAGTTTTCCACTTTCTTGTTTGTAACTTAACCCAATAGTATGTACTATCTTTTATAAATAATATATAATTAAGAGTAATATATAATTAATTGCTTAATTGAATGTTTTGCATTATACAAAGGAGAATTTATATGGTTTATGATAATAATAACACAATGGTGAATTTTTTAAGGGAAATATACATTGAACTTGATAATAACGAATTAATGATTTTTATTAGCGAAAATTGCACTACTCTATTAGGTTATCATATGCAAGACTTATTAAATAAAAGTATCAGAGATATTCTTTCTTTTATTCCCCAAAATTCTATATCTGTAGCAAACATAAAATCCTCAGTTATAGCAAAAGACGGTACGATTATTCCAGTTGATTTAGTAGGTTCTCCAATAGTTGATTACAACAATGATATAACTGGATATAGACTCTCTTTAATTGACATTTCGTCATATGTAAAATCCAACACGCCTGAGAAAACAATAAATCAAATGTTTGAGCGGTCAAGGGATATTATTTATAGAACTGAGTTAATTCCAACTTTTAAATTTACATATATAAGCCCTTCCGTAAAAGAAGTGTTAGGGTATAGTGTAGAGGAATACTTAACTAACCCAATGCTTGTATTTGATATAGTTCACCCTGATCATCGTTATATTAATACAAGAAAAATTACTAACGATGTTGATTTCTCTAAATCTCTTTCTGCCAAATATCAGCATAAAGATGGTCATTATGTTTGGCTGGAAGATTACTGTATTCCTATATATGATGAAAATGCTGTATTGGTTGCACTAGAAGGGTTTAGTAGGGATGTTACTGATAAAAAACAGTTAGAAGAAAAACTTGAACGATTAAGTTATTTTGACGGTTTAACTGGGGCCTTTAATAGACATTATCTCGATAAGGAAATACATATTTTGAATGCTGAAAAAGACCTTCCTATAGGTATTATTTTCTGTGATTTAGATAATTTAAAAATAACTAATGATATTATGGGACACGAGTTTGGTGATAAATTAATAGTCAATTCTTTTAATATATTAAAAGATAATTTTACAGCTAACTCTATTATCGCTAGGACAGGCGGCGATGAATTTATAGTAATCATTAAAGATACATCTCTTATTAAAGTAAAGATGTTGTTCTTATCACTATGTAAATCATTAGAACAACAAAATAAATATAACCCCAAACTAAAAGTAAAAATTTCTATAGGATATTCTTTTTCGGAAACATCCATAGGGGTGACTAGACAATTTATTAATATTGCTGATAAAAACATGTATAAAGATAAACAAAGGAAATAGCAAAAGGTAATTCTTTAGATAAGAGTTACCTACATTTGCACAACCGTATTTTCTCTTCCAATTATAATTATGTCAGCAATATTCAGAAACAATCCTGTATCAACAACACCAGGAATTAACTTTAGCATCTTTTCCAGTTAGTATGGTTCCTCTATTTTTCGCATGAATAAATCAATTATGTAATGCTGTCCATCTGTAATATAATAATTATCGTTATTTTTTCTGATAACAGGGTTTTGAATCAGTTCATTTAACTGATTCAAAACCTGATGATATGCAAATGGTACAACCTCAATAGGAAGAGGAAAATGAAAGAGTGCGATGACTTACTCCTGCATTTTCTTCATGTTTTTCTACAACAAAAACCAGTAAGATTTTATTTATGTCACTAGTTTAACTTAGATAGCCCTTTATCTATTGCATCCTGAATTATTTGATGACAACACTTGCCTAATGGATTTTTCTTTTGGCATTGTGAATTTCTCATCGCACCAGTAATTTTTAAAACCTCTTTCATATTAGTAGCCCCATCTCTTACAACCGCATTTATAACTTGCTCTTCTGTCACTTCACTACAATAACAAGCATATTTAGGATAAGCATCTTTCTTAAACCATATAGGAACTTTCAATTGTTGCTTATTAAATGTTGCACTTGAACTCTCATTGTAATAGGTAATATCACATTCCTCACTCATGCATAAATAATAATCTTTATCCCCAGCCTGCTCAGTTAACTCGTCAAGCACCATATGCTTTACTGTAATGTTTTTTACTAGAGTCCCTTGTTTTCCACATGATGTGCACAAATTTTTTTTTGGTATTTTATACGTTGCTTTCATCTTGTTTTCAGAGCAGCATTTATTGGATACTTGATTATTCATTTTATCTACTCCCTTAAATTAAAATTTAGTATGCTGTCTACATTCATATACTCATACTTTCTCTTCTTAACTGGTCTAAAGTTTTTCCTTGATTCTTTAGTACCATCCTATAATCAATTTCAAACCACATAAATTCTAGATCGTAGTTGTGAAAACTAGATTATCTAATAACAAATGATCGAACATAATTTTCAATTACTATTGTTGCATTCCCACACACATTACCCCATCTGAAAAACCAAAAGCACTATCGAATTGTTGCTCTATTACAGAATCCCCTTGTGAATTAATGCAGCCACATTTCCCATTCAAATAAACTACTGCTAGTCTCTCCTCAAAAGGAAATACCAAATCAAATTTTGGTTCTACTACTATATCACCTGCTCTATTAATAAAGCCTTCTTTACCATTTATAGTAACATTAGTAAATCCATTCCTAAAAGAAGTAGCCCTTTCATATTTAGGTTCTATCACATAATTTCCAGAATCATTTATAAACCCATACATACCGTTTATTTTTATACATGCTAACCCTTCTTCAAATTCAGTATCTATTACGGTTTGGCCATTTTTATTAATATAATTCCATGTACCACTTCTAAGTACCGCTGCTAAACCATTAGAAAAATTACCTGCATCTTCAAATCCTTCAAATACAATATCTCCACACTTATCTGTAAATCCCCACCATGCATCATCTACACTAAGCGAAATTGGTGCTAGTCCCTCTGAAAATCCAAATCCAGTACCATTAAACCTTGGTCTTATAACCATGTTTCCTTTCTTATCAACAAATCCCACTTTTTCATATATAGTCACAGCCATCAAATCTTCAGAATAAAATTCCATAGAATCAAAATCATATCTAGGTTCCATTATAAATTTACCATTGTTATCTAATAATCCCCATACGCCATTAAGTTTTACCCAGGTAGCGTTTTCTGTTGAACTTCCAATGGCATCATATAACGGCTCAATTAAAAAATTTCCTTTTTTATTTATAACTCCGTATTTATTATTTGTACTTACCCATGCTCTTTCCTTATAAAAGCTTAATGCGTTATCAAACTTAGGCTCAATAACAAAATCACCTGTTTTATCTACATAACCATATAAAACTATTTTTTCAGGATGTACTATCCGATGTTTAATTTCACCACTTATAAACATTTCATATAATAACTTTACTCGCCTATCAAATTCTGTATCAAAATCTCCATCATAAATTTCGCATCCCATATGAAATGAAATAACAGGATACCACTCAATGTGGCCTTTTAAGTATTCAGGTACGACCGAACTATGAAATTGTTCAGTGCATAAATCCTCATGATCTTCTAGCCACGTAATAAATTTCAACGGATAATCCATACTGTGTCCCCCTTGAATATTTTATAGTGCATAAAAATTGACCTATAATGCTTTAGGAAATATCTGAATCATATTGCTTAGCAATTTATAATTATTGTGCTTTATTCCCATTTGAACATAGACTTTATGATAATGTTCTAACCATTTTTCTACACCAGTGGTCTTATAATCTCCCTCAGTAAAATTAATTAGAACTAACCAAGTTGGTATATGCAAAACTTCATTCATAAAATATAAAAATGCTATCCTATTGCCTAATTGATAATAATGCTTAGTCCAATCTGTAGCATCAATTCCATAATGCTTTTGTGCAATTGCTATTGAATTTTTTATCATATCAATACTAATTTGAGAATCAGCCTTTAAATCCGCATTAATTTCATTAAGATGTGCCTTAGCCTCAACAAGTAATAATCCCTTTTGTCCGTCATTGCCATTAACAACTGCTAACCCATCCCATTGCGGCCCATTTTTCGGCCAAAATTCTTTTCTTTTCTTAACTGAATTATTATAAGTTACAGCATCTAATCCTAGAACCTCTAAAAAATCATCTCTATACTCATAGAATTTCCCTTTTCCTGGTTTCGCTGGTTTATCTAATGGCGACTTCCACTCTATTTTATTTTTACTTTCCATAAATGATAACAATGAAGGTGATGCAGCAACTATTAACTCTGATAATTCCTCTTTTGAATTAACCATATATTGCTGTAAATACAATCTACTTCCTTGAGTTGCTAACCCTGAATTTGAATTTGTCATTTAAACCACTCCTTCTCGTTTTTTTCAATGTTTTGAATCAAATTCCTCAAATAACCTTAGATCACTAATCATTTCTTCAAACGTTAAAATATTTATTTCATCGTATTTCTCATTTAGTAATTTCATTAAGTATAGTAATTTAGATTCACTAGTATTTTATACATACAAATTAATCCTACATTTCATTTTTATGTATGTATTTATAAAATTCTATAATAAACTATTAATTCCTCTATATTACAAGTAATCTTCTTTAGCCATAATAATAACTTTCTATAATACTTATTAACACACTCCTAAAAATAATAAGAAGCCAACATTATGGTTTCATTTTATAATATAAATTAAAACTTCATCTCCTTAGAGCATAGCGTTCTAACCTCTTTACAGCGAAGCGACCTAATTGCCCAATTAATAAAACCAAAAGAAAAAAGCCCAAGTTTTTCAACTTGAACCTTAATTCTACTTTATTGGACCAAAGTTAATACTAATATAAGCACTCGCCATTCATTTGCGTCAGAATATATCTGTTCAAGCAAACTATCACTTTTAATAATATAGTAATCTGTAAATTGCTGATTGATTTTATTAATTATTTTTTCTATTGGCTCATTTACAGTACTGGTTTCGTAATCTTGATATTTTTCTAATAATGGCATAAATTATTTAATTTGCATTGCATGAATAATTCCTGCGTCTTTCAACTCTGACTTAGTCAAAGATATAACCATTATATTTTTCCCTCGCAATATAATTTAAATAATCCCTAATTCGTACCCAAATACTGTTGCGTCACAGTTTATGAATATTATGAAGGAGATTTCACTTGATAAAAGTATTTTTTGGTTGGCAAAATAAATTTTAATTCTATAAATGTCAGCATAAAGTTTGTAGAAGGAATTAGATGCTTATTTTGTAGACACCAAATAATACATAGTAATAGAAAAAATGTACTATAAGTTATCATTGTCCAATAACCCCATCTTTTAAGTCTCAAAAATCCATAAGAAGCTATTAGGAGAATTAAAGGCAGTAATACCTGCATAGTACCCTCTGAAAAAAGAGGTACTGGTATAGTAGAAATTCCAAATCGTTCTGAAAAACTTGGGAATAATGATATTACTATTGATAGTAATGCACCTAAAAAAGATATATCTCCAATGAATGTTATAATAAAAGGTCTATTTTTATTCATGCATTCTCACTCCTATAAATTCGTAATACAATACCTATCCAACAAAACTAAATAATTTTTTCAACTAAAATATTATTTGAAGCAATCTTGTATAATTCTTACTTTCTTATTTGTAGCGTCAAGTTCAATCTCACATCCTATTGGTAAAGTCATCATTGGATGTGTATGACAGCAATCAAAATCTGCAATGAATGGCAATTTTTTATCTCCCATTACTTCTAATAATATTTCATATGGTTTTCTCCCAGTTTTTAAATCATCAAATAATTCATGTTTTCCAAGGATTATTCCTGAAATTCTATCTAATACTCCATTTACTTTTAAAAAGGAAAAACTTCTTTCAATTGTTGCGGAATCCTTTAAAGAATCTTCTATAAAAAGTATATCTCCATCCTTTATTTCAGGCATATATTTACTACCCCATATTCCTTGCATTGTATTTAGGTTTCCACCCATTACTCTTCCTCTGACATTCCCTTCATATACTGTAGTCCATTGATTCTTTCTTTTTTCTTTGCTCCTATCTTGCGTTTCCCAATTAACATGTTCATCTGTCCAATATTCTGGAGTTTCAAAGACATAATGAGTTTTCATTTTATCCATAGTGATTTCTTTGAAATATTTATAAGTAGAATCAACAAATGGTGGTAATTCTCCAAATGAAGCCACTAATGCAGGTCCATAATATGTGTTTATTCCTGTTTGTGCATATATGGCAAGTAGAATTGCTGTAACATCAGAGTATCCTATTATAATCTTAGGATTTCTTTTAAATTCTTCATAATCTATATAAGGAAGAATAGAATTTGAGTTCATTCCTCCAATAGTAGCCATTATACATTTTACTTCTGGGTTTCTAATTAAATTATTTAATTCTTCTGCCCTTTGTATAATACTCCCCGACCTGTAGAAGTCATATTTTCCTGTTAAACTTCCCTCTACAATTCTAAATCCCTTATTATGCAAATATTTTTTGGCTCTTTCAAACCTATTTGGGCATGAATATGTTATAGGCGATGATGGTGAAAAAATACCAATCGAATCACCAATCTTTATCTTTTCTATGTTACTCATTATGTATCCCCCCTAAATCTGATCTATTAATTATTTAAATGCGGATTATTTACTTATAATTTCAACCGTATTTTCTCTTCCAATTATAATTGTATCAGCAATATTAAGAAATAATCCAGTGTCCACAACGCCAGGAATTAGCCTTATCATCTTTTCTAATGCGTACAGATCTTCTATTTTCTGAACATAATCTACCTTATTAAAAGGAACTACAGATATACCTAATTGTTGAGCCAGTTTGGTTGTCGAACTCGAAGTAGAAACTGCTTTAATATTTAGTCCTTCTTTTACTTTCTCAGATAGTTTAACAATTGTGTGGTAAACAGTAGAGCCAGTTCCAAGCCCAATAATCATTCCATCCTGGATATATTCAACCGCTTTTTCTCCTGCTCGTTTTTTACAATCCATTATCATTCCACCCTTTTATAAAATTTCATTTCCAATTTCAAAGGAAGTTTGCTATAAACTACGCTTATTTTACTCTTTGAGCAATTGGATGGTTTTCTTTAAACTGAACCAAATCCCATAAGTTTCCGTATAAATCTTTGAATACTGCAACTGTACCATATGATTGTTCGTTAGGTTCTCTAATGAATTCTATACCTTTTGATATCATTTCGTTATAATCTCTCCAAAAATCATCTGTTCCAAGGAATAGGAAAACTCGTCCTCCTGCCTAATTTCCAATAAACGATAGTTGTTCAGGTTTGGAAGCTCTTGCAAGTAATATTGTGGTTCCTGACGAACTTGGTGGAGACACTACCACCCAACGTTTATCTTGTTCTGGTTGGTATGTATCTTCTACTAATGTAAAATGAAGTTTCTTTGTGTAAAATTCAATGGCTTCATCATAGTCTTTGACCACTAACGCAATGTGTACAACCGATTGTATCATTTTATTTACCTCACTTTCTTAACAAAATATAATTTTTACTTAATTATCTCTTACTATTACATTTTATATGAAACTCTCGAATTATTAATAGCTAAGAACACACTTATTTTATTTAAGATATATAATCAGATTTAATAATTCCCATATAGACATCACTACAATAAGTACCGTTAATTAATGCTCCTTCTCAGTCTACACCTTCTTTAATAAATCCACATTTCTCATAACATTTTATTGCTCTTGCATTATAATCTAAACCTCTTAAATATATCTTATGATATTCTAAAATTTCAAAGGCATAATTTAAAACCATTTTAGTAATTTTTGTTCCTATTCCACAGCTATAGACACTATTGACATAAATTTCGATAGAGAACTTTGCTTTATTATCGTTTGTATATGGTCGTAGTCCAACCACTCCAATACAGTTACCTTTGTACTCTATGACCCATTTACAAGGATGCTTACTTATTCTTTCATACCATTTTACAGAGTCATCCATAGTGAATTCATCTGAATTAGAAATAATAGCACCGCACATCTTAATACACTCTCTATTTAATCCTAATTTTTTACGGGCTGTAATATCTTCATTTATTGGTTTACGTAATACAATATTACAACTTTCCAATTGGTGAGCATTATTCATACCACTACCTCCTGATTATATAAATAATTTTCATCATATTTTACTAAGTTGAACTAACCTTTAAACAATAACCAAATTGCATCATTTTATTTATAGCATCAATTCCAAATCTTTTAACCATTATATCATTTATCCTCCTGCTCCTTAATCTATCTCCTCTGTTTTTCCCTCTACTACCTACTAAGCCATCTCTTTAAATTAGAATGAAGGCTATTAATGTTTAATATCTTCTTTAACTGGAATTATAGACCATAAATAATATATAATATAAATACGAACTATTGAACAATAGTATCATTTATCTATTAGTTGTCTCTCCAACTAGTAGATAAATAGGAATTAATATAATGTAACAATAAAAAAATGCAGGAGGTTTTATATGATAAATGAAGATATAATTGGGTTAATTGTAATTACATTATTTATGGGAGGTTTGTTTACATTTTTAGGATGGATAATTAAAAGTCAAAATGTAGGAGATATGCTGAATGGATTTGATGCTAAAAAATACGATAAAGATAAAGTGTCAATGATAGTAGGCGGAGATATGTTGCATACTGGTCTATTAGTTATTCTTATGGGGGTTGTTGGTGCTTTTTTTAGTAGCAAATTATATAATTACATAATGATTGCACAGGTCATTATTTACGTAATAGGAATTATAAAAATGATGTATGATATGGAGAAAAAATGTAGAATAAGAAAGTAATTATGCGGTCTTAAAGTAAAAGATATAAGAAAATAAGGTGGTAGGTAATATTCATATATGGAATTGTAGTTATATCATTTATATTGAAATCATTGGTTTACAATATGGATTTATTGGGATGTTTTACAGAATATACTATAATTATAATTACACCATTATATCAGTTTATCAGAGCCCGTAGTATGAAAGTAAGCTTTCATGAAAAAAAAAGGCTTTAATCAGTCTTTTAGAGTTGTTGTAATACCCTTTGTTGTAATAATTGCTATATTCGGAATGGTTATTTATAAATCAATTATAAATAATAATTTTGATTGGAAATATGGAATTTTTATTTTAAATTTTGTAGTTATATTTGCTTTCATATATTTTAGAGCAAATAAATCAGAACAAAAACAAGTAAAAAAATATGAAAAACAATTTGATGACGATAATAAATAAGTAAAGGCATTCAAGATAATTATCTTGAATGCCTTTTGATTTTCTGCAAATGTTTAAACATTTATTTAAAATTTTTCACCTATTAATCTTACAAACTCTCAAAGCTACTTCTTCTTTCTTCAATCTCATGTTTTTAATTGTCCATTTACATTTCTATAAAATATTTGCTTTTCATATAGATTTCTTAACTTAAATTGTCATCATATATTAAACAGTTTTACATCTACTCTCATTGTTTTTGCGATAGCTCTCAAACTTAATCTTCAATATTACTTGTAACACTTTATTTTACTTTCCCACTAACCCTTTAAAATTCCTTAGAATTTTCCCTATCTATGATCCCTCCTAAAAAAGATCCCCAAAACCCGAACCACCCCTAATCCCCCAACCCATCTCTGCTCACACCCTCTTTCCTTTTTTTGTATCATAATAAAGTTCCCCACAAAAATCACCCCTTTTTCCCGACTTATCCACAGATTAGAAACATGGTAAAAGCC